>CBDTUV010000140.1:0-7613 GCA_965363575.1 uncultured Pseudorhodobacter sp.
CCGAATTGCGCCGCGCCGAAGGGATGCTTTTGTTCCGCCGTTGGCGCGAGGCGGACATCGCGGTGAATGAGGCAGAAACCTTGCTGCGCGACCGTTTGGTCCAAGCAGGCAAGGCGGAAACCCTGTCGCGCGTGGCGCAAGATGCGCGCGCAAAGGCCGAAGAAGGCTTGCCGCCCAAGCGCGAGGAAGAGGCGATTGCCGGTGCCATCTTGCAGCGCCTGACCGTGCAGCGCGACACGCTGAATGATGCTGAGGCCCGTGCGCTGCAAACCATCGATACCCTGCGCGGCCGCATCGACCAACTCGCCCGCGATATGGAGCGTGAATCCGGTCTGAACCGCGATGCCCAAGACACGATTGACCGGCTGGCATGGGAGGCCGAGCAACTGACCCGCGCCGCTGACGGCCATGACGAAAAGCTGCGTGAGGCCGCCGATGTCGCGCGCGAGGCTGGCGCTTTGTTAACGGAACGCGAAGGCGGCATGTCGGATATGACCGAGGATGTCGCCCGCCTTGCCGCCCGCCACCAATCCGCCGGCCGCCTGTTGGCCGACACGCAAAGCACCGTGGAAAAGGCCGAAAGCCACACTGCGCGCGCCAAAGACGCCTCAACCGAAGCGTTGGAATTTGAGTCGCGCACAGCCGAAGCCTTTGAGGCCGCTGAAATTGCCCAAGAAGAGGCTTTGGCCTTGGCCGAAGCGACCGAGGAGGCGTTGCTAAGTGCCGAGGAGGCCCGCGCCGAAGTGCAAACCCGCGAGGCCGATGCCCGCGCCATGCGGTCCGAGGCCGAGGGCGAAGCGAATGCGCTGCGCGCCGAGGTGGCAGCGCTTGGCCGGTTGGTTGAACGCGAATCCGCGGCAGGCAGCCAAGTCCTTGATCAATGCAGCGTCGAGCCGGGGTATGAGGCCGCCCTTGGGGCCGCGCTGGCCGATGATTTGCGCGCGCCTGCGGTGGGGGCTGATGCCGTCTCTGGTTGGACTGCACTTCCCGATTATGATGAAAATGCCGCTTTGCCGGGTGGTGCCACGCCTTTGGGTGAATGGGTAAAGGTGCCTGATGTTTTGCGCCGCCGGATAGGCCAGATCGGCCTTGTGGCCCGCGATCAAGGCGCTGCCCTTCAGCCCGCTTTGCGCCCCGGTCAACGCTTGGTCAGTGTTGAGGGCGATTTGTGGCGTTGGGATGGGTTTCGCGCCGGTGCCGATGACGCGCCATCGGCGGCAGCCTTGCGTTTGAAACAATTGAACCGTTTGGTTCAGTTGAAGCGCGACCTGGAGGATGTGGCCGCCCGTGCTGATGGCGCAAAGCTGGCGCATGAAGCGTTGCAGGCGCGGTTGGCAGATCTTGCGCGCGCCGATCAAATGGCCCGCGACGCCCGCCGCGCCGCCGATGCCCGCGTAACGGATGCGAACCGTGCGCTTGCCCGTGCCGAGGCGGACCGGTCCATCGCCGGTGGCAAGTTGGAGGCCGCGCGCTTGGCCGTGACCCGCTATGAGACCGAGGCGACCGAGGCCCGCGCCACGCTGCGCGATGCCAAGAATGCGGTTGCATCGCTGCCTGATTTGGACGCGGCGCGGGCCACAGTCGAGGCGTTGAAAACGACGGTAGAGGCGGCGCGGATCACAATGATGACCCGCCGATCCGCCCATGATGAACTGCGGCGCGAAGGCGAGGCGCGGTTGAAGCGGCGCCAAGAGGTGACCAAGGAAATCTCGGGCTGGAAGCACCGTTTGGAGACGGCGGAAAAGCGCAATCAAGAGCTGGCCGAGCGCAAGGTGCAGACTGAGGAAGAGCTGGAAGACGCCCAAGCCGCGCCCGAGGAAATTGCGATCCAGCGAGAAGAGCTTGCGGATGCGATGGGGGCAGCCGAAGCGCGGCGGGCTGCGGCTGCGGATGCTTTGGTTGAGGCGGAAACCGCCTTGCGAGAGGCGACGTTGAATGAGCGTGAAGCTGAACGTCTGGCCGGTGAGGCGCGCGAGGCGCGCGCCCGGACTGAGGCCCGGCATGAGGCGGCCTTGGAGGCGCGTGAAGCGGCGGCAGTTCGGATCCGGGAGGAGGCTGAATGTGCGCCGGCCCAACTGTTGGAAACGCTGGACGCAGACCCGGACAAGATGCCGGATGTAGAGCATTTGGAAACTGAGGTCAGCCGATTGAAACGGCAGCGAGAGGCCTTGGGGGCGGTGAACCTGCGGGCCGAAGAAGACGCGAAATCGGTGCAGACGGAGCATGACGCGCTGGCCACCGAAAAGACCGATCTGGAAGAGGCGATCAAGAAGCTGCGCGGCGGGATTGCGGGGCTGAACCGCGAAGGGCGCGAGCGGCTTTTGACGGCGTTTGAGCAGGTCAACAACTCTTTCGGGACCCTGTTCACCCACCTGTTTGGCGGGGGTGAGGCGCGGTTGGTTTTGGTGGAATCGGATGATCCGCTGGAGGCGGGGTTGGAGATTATGTGCCAGCCGCCCGGCAAGAAACTGGCGGTTCTGAGCCTGCTGTCGGGGGGGGAGCAGACCTTGACCGCGATGGCGCTGATCTTTGCGGTTTTCCTGGCCAATCCGGCCCCGATTTGTGTGTTGGATGAGGTGGACGCGCCTTTGGATGATGCCAACGTGACGCGGTTTTGTGACCTGTTGGATGAGATGACGCGGCGGACCGAAACGCGGTTTTTGATCATCACCCACCATGCCGTCACGATGGCCAGAATGGACCGATTGTTTGGGGTCACGATGGCCGAGCAAGGGGTGAGCCAGCTGGTCAGTGTGGATCTGAAGCGGGCGGCGGCGATGGTGGCTTAGAGCCGCAGGAGACGCCGCGGAATCGCGCGCGGACATTTTTGCAAACCTTTGTTTTTGATAAGAATTTCTATTTTTGTTTACCAAATCTTAATGCGCGCAAGCGGGTTTTGGCGGGGATTTTTCGCGTGTTCTGGGGCGTGTTCCCGTGTGATCTGAGGGCGGGATTTGGATATTTGTGAACAGAAAAAGGCGAGGGCGCATTAGAGTTTGCGCAAGGGGTCGCCGGGGTGGAGGATACCGTCTTGTTCCACCGCGCAAAGGACGCCGCGCAGGCGGAGTTCGGGGTGGTCGGTGATCCAGTTTTTGGCGTCTGTGCCGTAGCGCGCTTTCCACTTTACGCAGCCTTCGTTGAACAGGTTTGAGACGCGCAGGATGGCCGTGCCTGCCTTGAGCCGTGTGCCATCGGGCAGGTTGGCGAGGCTCGTATCAAGATCGGCGATGAAGGTGTCGCCGGGGTGGGGGGTGGTGTCGCGGTTGGTCCAGATCAGGTTCAAGACCCGCAGCGGCAGGATGGAGACTTGAATGTTCGGGTCGGGTTCACCGCCGGGCAGGCGCAACCACGGCTCGGTCAGCCAGCGGTCGCCTGTTACGCCAGTGGCGCGGGTGAGATGGAGCTGGTCGGGGAATGTACGCTGGTTGCGGGCGGGGCGAAAGCACAGGCTGTGGATGGTGGTATCGGTTTTGGGGGCGGCGAGAATGTGCGGCAAAGCGGCAGCGAGTTCGGCTGTGGTGACGGTCATGTCAGGCCCATTTCTGTGATTGTCTGACGCAGGTTCAGGGTGGCGGTGAGCAGGGCGTTTTCGGCGCGGAGTTTGCTGAGGGTTTCGGGCGTGGCGGTTTGGGTGGCTGTGTAGAAGGCGTCGATTTCGAGGTCTGAGGCGGTGAGCAGCCAATCTTGCAGAGCGGGATTATATTGATAGGCGCCTTTGGTCAGGCGGAAGGGCAGGCGGTTGCGCCAGCGCGTGGGATCCTGGGCATGAAAATGCAGCAGCGCGATGTTGGGGTGGAACGCACCACCCGGCACGCGGGTGCCTGCGCGGAATGCGCCGTGCAGGCGGGGTTCAAAGCGGGATAGGCCTGTGCGAAAAAAGCACTTTCCGGCGGAATGGGACAGGGCGCCGCTGGTCAGCAGCGGGGCGTATTGGCCGAAGGCGCGGGTGCGGGCCTCGGCGTTGCGTTGGCCGTTCAAGGCGGCGCGAAATTGGGTGCTGGTAAAGATGTCATCGGGCAAGGCGGGGTCATGCAGCGCCTCATGGGGTGCCATGCGGAGCATGGGTTGATCGGTGGGCAGGGCGCTTAGGGCCGCGGGGATATCTGACGCGTTTCCCCTTTGCGGCAGGATGAATTCATCGACATCGATATGGGCGATCCACGGCAGCGCCTCGGCCTTGTAGACCCTGTGCATATTGCGGCCTTGGCGGTTTTGGTGGCGTTCTGGGCGCTTGCCGATCAGGTCCATCCAATAGGCAGGGCTGCACAGGGTGGTGGTGATTTGAGGGTGGTTGAAGTGGTTTGCTGCGGGGTCATCGGGGTCGTCAAAATGCAGCCAGATGTGGGTCGCGCCGAGTTTGAGGTGGTAGGCGGCGAAGGCTTGGACCTGTTCCAAGGGCGCTTTGACCGTGGTGCAGATGCCCCATTCGGGGGTGGCGTGGGGCATGGGGTCGCGCCTTTTGGGGGTGTTGCGCGTGCAACAGTAGCAGGCTGTGTGGGTGAGGCAACGGGGTTGTGCTTTAAAGGCTGGCGATGACTGCGACCACCAGTAGCATCAGCCCCCATGCGCGCCAGAGGGCGTTGCAGGCGGCGTCAATTTGCGCGGGGCCGGGGGTGCGGGTGCCTGTGGGCCAAACCCATGGAAAATCTTGCATTTTGCCATCATAGCTGCGCGGGCCGGAAAGGGCGGTGTCGAGGGCAACGGCCATCGCAGCCTCGGGCCAGCCTGCGTTGGGCGAGCGGTGGAGGGGGGCGTCGCGCAGGATTGGCGCGGGGTCGAATTGCAGATGGCTGACCGCGATGAGGGCGGCGGTGAGGCGGGCGGGGACGAGGTTGAGGAGGTCATCTAAGCGGGCGGCGGCCCAGCCGAACTGTTCGTATTTTGGGGTGCGGTGGCCGATCATGCTGTCAGCCGTGTTGGTGATTTTATAGAGCATGAGGCCGGGCAGGCCGAGGAGCAGAAACCAGAAGGCGGGGGCAATGACGCCGTCTGAGAGGTTCTCGGCAGCGCTTTCGATTGCGGCGCGCGAGATGGCGGGGGCGTCGAGATTTGCGGTGTCGCGGCCCACGATCATCGCCACGGCACGGCGACCTGCGGGGATGGACATGCGCAAGGCATCGGCCACGGCGCGGACATGTTGGACGAGGGATTTTTGGGCAAGCAAGATGGCGGCGGCGATGATTTCCAAGATCCCGAAATCGGGGATGGCGGCGATGAGCCAGCCAAGTATCCATGCGCCGAGGCCGAGGAGGACCATGGCGAGGGTGCCTTTTTGTTTGCGGGCGTGGCCGTGGTTTAGGCGTTTGTCGGCCATGCCCACGGCGCGGCCCATGAGGACGGCGGGGTGGGGGAATTTATCCCACAGTCCTTTCGGTTCGCCCAAGGCGGCATCGAGGAGGAGGGCGGGGAGGAGGAGGGCCGCGCTCATCCGTGCAGCGCCTGTTGGAGGCGGGACCAATGGTCGGGGGTGCCGGGGAGGCCAAAGCGGACCCAGCGGGAGGAGTAGGGGAAGATGCGCGTCCAGATGTGGTGGCGGGCGAGGCGGGTTTGCAACGCCTGCGCATCGGGGGTGTCGTATAGGCGAAAGAGCGTGGTGCCGCCGACCACGGGCAGGTTGACGAGCGCATCAAGGCGGGCGGCATCGGCTATAAGGCGGGTGCGGGTTTGGGTGGCCCAAGGTTGGTCGTTTAAGGCGCGGGTGCCGATTTCCAGCGCGGGGCCGGAAACGGCCCAAGGGCCGATGCTTTGGGCCAGTTTTGCGATCAGCGTCGGGTCGCCAATGGCAAAGCCAAGGCGCAAGCCTGCGAGGCCCCAGAATTTGCCGAAGCTTTTGAGGATTATGGTGCCGGGGCGGGTGGCTTGGGCGATCAGTGAAGCGTCGGGGGTGACGTCACAAAAGCTTTCGTCGATGATGGTTGTGGGGGCGAGGTCTGTGGCGGTCCATTGCCGCCCGTCGGGGTTGTTGGGGTGGACGATCACGCGTGTCTGGGCGCTGTCGGTCAAGGTCCAGCCAAGGGCCGCAAAGGCGCGGGCGTGTTCGTTATAGGTGGGGCCGGGGATGTGGACGGGGCCGGGGGGGAGGGCGCTGGGGATGCGGGCGATGAGGGCGCTGGCACCGGGGGCGGCGAGGATGGCGGCGCTGGTGGGGATGGTCCAGAACCGGCGGGCGGCGGCGTTCAGCTTGGCGAAGGCTGCGGTGTCGGGCAGGGCGGTCCAGGCGTCTGCTGTTAGGGTTCCCAGCGGATAGGGTGTGGGGTTGATGCCTGTGGACAGGTCAATCCAACCCGCGCGGGTGCCGCCAAACTGGGCGATTGCGGCGTCTATTCCGCCACCATGGTCTGCTTTTTCGGCCATCATCTTCCCCATCTTTATGCGACCCAGAAACCTGATTTTGGCGGCAAGGGCAACGTGGCTTTTGTGCTGTGCGGGGGCGATTGTGAAAAACTGTCACAGCCTTGTCTTGATTTTAACCAATTTAAGGGCAGACTGAAGAGTATTGGAAGGACACATCATGCTGGAATTTTTACCAAAAGAGATACAAGACGGACTTGCCGCTGCGAAAAAGCGGGATCAGACCCGGAAATCACGGTTGCGGGTGCAGCTGGGTGAAGCGGTTTTTCCGATTCTGCGAATGTGGGATGGCGGGATTGCGCTGGATGCGGACCGCACACCGCATTTGCGGGGGTTGATTGATGTCTATGATGGGACCAACCAGATCTTCCAATGCTTGATCATCGCGTCAACGGTTGAGAATGGTGAGCTGATCTGCGAGTTCAAACGATCGACCGCTGTGACGGATAAGGCTGCGCTGGATTTTTGGCGCGATGAAAACGCGCCGGTTGGGTATTTGCCCAAGCAGTAAAGGCGCTATTTGCCGCGACCTTGATAGCGTTCCCAAAGCCAAAGCAAAAGAACAGCGCCCAGAATGGCGCCGACGAACATGGCGACGGCCCCTGTGACCGCCACAAGAATGCGCAGAATAAGCCAGCCCACAACCGCACCAACCACGCCGATGGCGATGGTGGTGGGGACATCTGCCTGAACCTTCATAAAGCGGGTTGCAAGGAACCCGGCGGCGGCCCCGATGATAACGATCAGCAAAATCATGGGCATGGTAGCGGCCTTTATGGTGAGTGCATTCGAGAGAAGGGTAGCAGGAATTGGGGCAAAGGGTAGGGGGATTGGGGTTTTTTGCGGGTTTGGTAAAGTTTGGGCGTTGTCGCCGCGTGAGCTTTAGGACAGCACGGGGGGCAAGCTGAAGCCGCGCAAGATTTCTGTGGTGTCGCTGGGGCGTTTGCCGGTCCGCTGGGCTTGCAGGACCTCGACGGCGCCTGTGCCGCAGGCGATGGTGAAACCGTGCAGAACTTGGCCCGGCGTGCCGCTGTCATTTGAAAGCCGCGAGCGCAGGAGTTTGACGCGCTCGCCCGCGATGTCACACCACGCGCCGGGAAAGGGCGAAAGGCCGCGGATTTGGCGGTCGACGGTGGTGGCGGGTTGGGTCCAGTCGACGCGCGCCTCGGCTTTGTCGATTTTGGCGGCATAGGTTACGCCGATGTCGGGCTGCGGTTCGGGGCTGAGGTTTGGGAGCTGGTCGATGGCTTGGATGATCAGGT
>CBDTUV010000141.1:0-7572 GCA_965363575.1 uncultured Pseudorhodobacter sp.
GGTGGCATTCACGGGCTCTTTGCCGGTTGAGGTTTTGATGAAATCGGCCCCCGCCATCATGCACACCAATGACGCGCGGGCCACGTTGCGCAAAGTACCCAACTCGCCAGTCGCCAAAATCGCTTTGACATGGGCATCACCGCAAGCCGCGCGCATGGCAGCCATTTCATCATAGAGCGCTTGCCAGTTTTGGGTCAGTACATGGCGGCGGGAAATGACGATATCAATTTCGCGCGCGCCTGCGGCCACGCTTTCGCCGATTTCGGCCAGTCGCAGATGCAAGGGTGAAAGGCCTGCGGGAAAACCGGTGGACACAGCGGCGACCGGAATACCCGACCCTTCCAGCGCGCGTACAGCGGTTTCGACCATATCGTGATAGACGCAAACTGCGCCCACGGTCAGCCCTTCCATACCCAAAGCTGCCAGCAGGTCGGGGCGCACGGGTTGGCGGGCCTTGATGCACAGGCGCTGCACGCGCCCTGCTGTATCATCGCCCGACAAGGTGGTCAGGTCGATGCAAGACACGGCCTTGCACAGCCACGCCGCCTGATAGTCTTTTTTGACTGAACGACGGCCCGGCAATGTGGCCGCGCGGCGTTCAATGGCGGATGTATTGGCCTGCACGGATGCGACCCAATCCAAATCCAGCGGCATGCCGGGGTTGCGGACATGCGTTAGCTGGGGGAGGTTTTGGGTCGCCTCGCCATGCAAGACGGTCTGTGTGCTGTCGGTTTGCAAAGCAACCTCCGCTCTATTGGGTCATGGAAGCGTGGCACGGAGACTTGCGGCTGGCAAGAGTGCCGCGCGGTCACAAGGACCAAAGTTTGACCAATAGGTCAGGTTTAGTGGTCTGACGGGGCAGGTGCAGGCTTTGGCGCAACGCGGGTCATGACAGGCTGCATTTCCTTGGCCTCATCCTCAAACGTTGCCCAGCCGCGATCTGTGTCGGTATCGGGCAGGTCGGATTCTTGGGCAAAGCGGTGCAGATGCGCCTTGGCGATGAAATTTGCAATGATGGGTGCGGTGAGAAAAAGGAACATGGTGATCAACAGTTCATGCCAGCTGAGCCGACCCTGAAAGATCCAGAAATACAGCATGGAGGCAACCAGCACGCCACCCACACCCAAGGTCGCGGCCTTGGTTGGCGCGTGAAGGCGGGTCATTGTGTCGGGCAATTTGATCAGGCCCAAGCTGCCGACCAACCCAAAGATGCCCGCCGCAACCAGCAGCGCGGAAATGACGATTTCGGCAATAAGGTCCATGTCCGTCTCCTATTCGATGATGTCGCCGCGCAGGATGAATTTGCAATAGGCCACGGTTGAGACAAAGCCCGTCATGGCGAACAGCAACGCTGCCTCAAAATACACGCCGGAATGGGTGGTGATGCCGTAAAGCACCAAGAGCGCGATGATGTTGACGACCATTGTATCCAGTGCCAAGACGCGGTCTACCACGCCGGGGGCGCGGAAAATGCGGTACAGGTTGAACAACAGGGCAAGGCCAAAGCAGCCAAAGGCGAAGGTCAGGGCATAAGGGATCATTCGAAAATCCTCATCAATCGGGCCTCATAGCGGGATTTGATTTCATCGCGCACCTCATCCGGGTTGGGGGCGTGCAGACAGTGAACCAGCAGTGAGCGGCCATCGCCCGACATATCGGCGGTGACGGTGCCGGGGGTCATAGTGATGGTGCCGGCCAGAACGGTAATCGCCTCAGGGGTGCGCAGGTCAATCGGCACGGTGATCCATGCCGATTTCAACTGGCTGTTGGGTTTGAACAAAACGATGCCCGCAACGATGATGTTGGATTTTATGATGTCATACATCACGATCAGCACATAGCCAATCATCGCCAACGGGTTGCGCAAGATGGGGCGGTTTGGCCAATAGGGCGCGGTTATCAGCGGAATAATGGTGCCAAGGATCACCGCAAGGACCAGTGACCCAAGATTAAGTTGGTTGACCAGCAGCATCCAAGTGATGACCAAAAGTAAGGTCAGGTAGGGATGGGGAAAGAGTTTGCGCAGCATCGGCTTACTCCTTTGCCGTGGGAAGGATGGCGTTGATATAGGCCGCGCGGTCAAACAGCTCGGCGCTGGTATCTGCCAGCCAATCGGTGACGGGGCCTGCCAGAATGGTCAAGGCAGCCAGGGCGAAAAGCAAGGTAAATACCACGGCAAAGGCCATCGGTTCGGCTTTGCCTTCGGGGCGGGCTTGTGTGGTTGTGGTGGCATGGGCCTTCCAGAACACCTGTGACCCTGCGCGGGAAAACCCGATGATGGTGATCAGCGAGGTCACAAGGATCGCGGTCCAGATCACCGCCATATCCGCGCCGCGTGTGGCATCAAGCACCAGCAATTTGCCCAGGAACCCCGACAGCGGCGGCATACCCGCCATGGCGATGGCCCCGCCAAAGAACAAGGCCGCGATCAGCCCATGCTGGCCAAAGGGTGGGGCGGCGGCATGTAGGCTGTCATTTCCGCGACGATCCTGAACCAGATCGACAACCAAGAACAAAATGGCCGTGGCAAGCGTGGAATGTACAAGATAATAAAGCGCTGCCGTCAGCGCATCTGGCGTGAACTGCGCCACTGCGATGAACAAGGTGCCCATAGACCCAATCGCCGCAAAGGCCACCATTCGCGCCAGCCCCGTGGCCCCCATCACCCCAATTGCCCCGACAATTAGGGTGACAATCGCGGCGGGCAGCAAAATATCGGCAAACAGCAAGCCGGTTGAGGGTGTATCGGGTGGAAAGATCAGGGTGTAAACGCGGATCACCGCATAAGCGCCGACCTTGGTCATCACCGCAAACAAGGCGGCCACCGGACCGGGGGCAAAGCTGTAAGTCGCGGGCAGCCAGAATTGCAACGGCACCAACGCGCCTTTGACCGCAAAGACCAGCAGCAGCAAGACAGCACCAACGCGCATCAAAGCGGCATCACCTGCCGGAAGCTCGGCCACTTTGACCGCCAAATCGGCCATGTTCAGCGTGCCTGTCACCGAATAGATCGACGCCAAGGCGAACAAGAACAGGGTAGAGCCGACAAGGTTATAGGCCACATATTGCACGCCGGCCTTCAGCCGGTTCGCCCCGCCACCGTGGATCATCAACCCGTAGCTGGCGATCAACAACACCTCAAAGAACACGAACAGGTTGAACGCATCACCGGTTAAAAACGCGCCGCAGAGGCCCATTAACTGAAACTGAAACAATGCGTGAAAATGCTTGCCGCGGGCATCCCAATTCGTGCTGATGGCGTAAAGCTGCACCAAAAGGGCAAGCACCGTCGTCAGCGCGATCATCATCGCAGCCAGTCGGTCCAGCACCAAAACAATACCAAAGGGGGCGGGCCAATTGCCAAGGAAATAAACCTCGGGCGGATTGGTTGAGGCGGTATAGAGCAAAACCAGCGAAATCGCTGTCAGAACGGCGGTGCCGGCGGTGGAAAAAATGCGTTGCAACGACAGGTCATGCCGCATCACCAACACGATAAAGGGGGCCAGAAGGGCGGGCAGAATAACCGGAGCGATGATCCAATGGTTCATTTCAAACCCTCCTTTGGCGAGGTGGGCTGGGGTGGGGTCGGCTGCGGCGCGGTGTCATTTTCCATGTTGATATAGTCGTCGCCGGTTTCCAAGAACGCGCCCAAGGCCATCATCACGATCAGCGCGGTCATGCCAAAGCTGATCACAATCGCCGTCAGCACCAAAGCTTGGGTCAGCGGATCGGTATAACCCGCCGCGTCTTTGGTGATAATGGCAGGCAGGCCAATGGCCAAACGGCCAGAGGCAAAGATGAAAACGTTGACCGCATAAGACAGCAAGGCCAAGCCCACGATGACCGGAAAGGTCCGCTTGCGCAGGGTCAGGTAGACCCCGCAAGCGGTCATCAGTCCTACGGCAGAGGCGACAAGAAGTTCCATATCAGCGCGCCCCCTCGGTTGTCGGGTTGTCGTCATCGGGTTGCACATCAAACGGTTCGATGTTCACCGTTTCACCCGCCCGAATTGCGATGCGACTGATCGAGGCCAAGGCCAGCATCACCGCGCCAACGACCGTCAGGAACACCCCAAGGTCAAAGATCGCGGCGGTGGCGAGTTCAAACTTATCGATAAACGGCAGTTTGAAATAACCGAAATTGGTGGTCATGAACGGACGTGCCGCGAACCAAGACCCAACGCCACACAGGCCTGCGATGGTGACACCCCAACCGATCATCGCGTGATAATCAATCCGCTGCCGTGCCGCCGCCCAGCCAAAACCTGAGGCCATGTATTGCATGATCGTGGCAATCGCGACCACAAGCCCCGCGACAAAGCCGCCGCCGGGTTCATTATGGCCGCGCAGGAAGATATAGGCACCGACCATCAAGGCGATGGGCAGGATCATCCGGGTGGCCACAACCAGCATAAGCGGGTGACGGTCGCCCGCACGTTTCTGATCGGGAATCCAAGCCAGCAAGCGGTCGTTGGCCGGGCCGCCGCGCAGCAGCGCCTCCACCAGCGCATAGATCACAAGGCCTGCAATACCAAGTACGGTAATCTCGCCAAATGTATCATAACCTCGGAAATCTACGAGAATCACGTTGACCACATTGGTGCCGCCGCCGCCGGGTTTGGAGTTGGCGAGGTGGAAATCTGCAATCGTCTGAAAGGCCGAGTCGCGCATCATCAGCGCATAGATCAGCGCGCCAATGCCCAAACCCGCAGCCCCCGCGATAATGCCGTCACGCCCACGCCGCGCCGCACTGGTTTCTTCCGGGCAGTCCTTGGGCAAGAAGTTCAGCGCAAGCAGCAGCAGCATCACTGTCGCCACCTCTACGCTGATCTGGGTCAGGGCAAGGTCGGGGGCCGACAGATAGACAAAACCAACCGAGACCATCAGGCCGATCACGCCCACCAACACCAGCGCGAGCAGGCGGTCGCGGTGGAACATCGACAGGGCGGCAGTTGCACCCACCAACAAAAGCCAACCGACGGCGGGCACAGGCTCAATCGGGGTCATGGTACGGGTGCCGGGCGCATGGGTGCCGGTTTGATAGGCGAAATAGCCTGCCGCCAGAATGGTCAGCGTGGCCACGGCCAGATAGCGGGGCATGGAACCGTCATGCAAACGGTCGGTGATGGCACGGGATGCTTTGGCAAAGGGTTCCATCATCGCGTCATAAATCGCTTTGGCCTCGGGGCGCGGGGTGGCCAGCCAGATCCGATCCAACGGACGGTGAAGGCCCAGCAGAATAAAGCCCGCACCAACCGCGATGATCGACATCCACAAGGCCGGCACAAAGCCGTGCCAATGGCTGATATAAACCTCGGCCTCGGCCCCGATTACGGCGCTGGTGGTGGTGCGGACCAGATCACCGACCATGGTCATCGGCATCACGCCAATCGCAATCACCAGTGCGGCCAGAAACGCGGGTGCTGCCCACATGCCAAAGCCCGGATCATGCGGTTTTGCAGGGTAATCATCGCGCACCGGGCCAAGGAAAGTGTGGGCGATCAGGCGGAAGGAATAGGCGACCGAGAACATCGCGCCAACCGTGGCCAGCACAGGCATGATCCAAGTGTTGCCAGCCCAGACCACATGCACGGATTCGTCCAGCATCAACTCTTTGGACAAGAACCCGTTCAAGGGCGGGATGCCTGCCATAGACAGGGCCGAGATGCAGACGATGGTAAAGGTGATCGGCATCAGATGGCGCAAACCGCCAAGCCGTTTGATATCGCGGGTGTGGGTTTCATGGTCCACGATCCCCGCGCTCATAAACAAGGCGGCCTTGAACGTGGCGTGGTTGATGATGTGGAACACCGCGACCATCGCCGCCTCAGCCGTGCCAAAGCCCAAGAGCATGGTGATCAGGCCCAGATGCGACACAGTCGAAAAGGCCAGCAGCGCCTTGAGGTCATCTTTGAACAAGGCAATTTTGGCGGCCATGATCATGGTGATCAGGCCAGTGGTGGCAACGATATAGAACCATTCGGGCGTGCCGGCCAAAACTGGCCACATCCGCGCCATGAGGAACAGCCCCGCCTTTACCATGGTCGCCGAGTGCAGATAGGCCGACACAGGCGTGGGGGCGGCCATGGCGTGCGGAAGCCAAAAATGGAACGGGAATTGTGCCGATTTGGTGAAAGCACCGATCAGGATCAGGATAAGTGCTGGCAAATACCAATCAGACGCTTGGATCAGATCCTTGTTTTCCAAAATCACGGTCAGGTCATACGACCCTACGATATTGCCCAAGATCAACATGCCCGCGATCATCGCAAGACCGCCGGCCGCGGTGACCGTCAGCGCCATGCGCGCGCCTTGGCGACCTTCGGGCAGGTGTTTCCAATACCCGATAAGCAAGAATGAGCTGAGGCTGGTCAGTTCCCAAAAAATCAGCAAAAGCAGGATGTTGTCGGATAGAACGATCCCCACCATGGCGCCTTGGAACAAAAGCAAATAGGCATAAAACTGGCCCATCGGATCCTTGGACGACAGGTAAAACCGGGCGTAAAGGATGATCAGCAGGCCAATGCCAAGGATTAAGCCGGTAAACAGCAGCCCCAAACCGTCCAAAAAGAAATTGGCGTTCAGGCCAAGTGCGGGCAGCCATTCAATGCGTGCGGTAATCACCTCACCGCGCATCACGGCGGGGGCGTGCATCAAGATGCCCAGCAAGGCCAAAGCGGTGACCAGCCCGGTCACAGTTGCGCAGGCATTGCGCCCGGCGCGGATCATAAGGCCGGGGAGCAGCGCGCCGAGGAATGGCAGGGCGGCGATCAGGGCAAGGGACATTCTTTTTGTTCCGTTCTTTGCTCGGGTCGTCAGGTATTAAAAAAGCAGCCGAAAAGCGCAGATGCGCAACGCTTGGCCGCTTACCCTAGTTACCTGTGGGACAGGCCGCCTTGTGTCAAGCCAAACTGACGAAAAACAGGGAAAAACCGACTGCGCAGATTGCCGCAATTTCAGCTTTTGCCTTATCCGTTTTCGCGCAACACTTGGCCTGCCAGATACAGCGAGCCGCAGATCAGCACGCGCGCCGCAGGGTCGGTTTGGGCGATGGCGCGCAAGGCGTCCAGCACGGAGGCGGCCTGATTGGCGTTCATTCCAGCCTTTAGGGCTGCGTCACAGGTGGCCGCAGCGGGCAGGGTCGCCGCCTCGCCGGGAATGGACACAGCGAACAAGCTGACCGCATGGGGCACCAAGGGGCGCAGATAACCACCGATATCTTTGGTGTTCAGCATGCCGCAAATCAGATGCGTTGGGCGTGTGGGCATAGCGGCCAAGGTTGCGGCCACCGCCTCTCCGCCTGCGGGGTTATGGCCGCCGTCCAACCACAGCTCAATTTGCGGGGCGGCATCGACCAGCGGTCCTTTGTGCAAGCGTTGCATACGGGCGGGCCATTCTGCGCGGGTCACGGCGGCCTCGGGGTTGCCATGGCCCAAAAGGCGCAGCGCCATCAAGGCAGCACCTGCGTTTTGAATTTGGTGCGGGCCGGGCAGGTTGGGTAAGGGCAGGTCCAATAGTCCGTTTTCATCTTGGAACACCATGCGCCCACGATCGGCAAAGCAGTGCCAATGCT
>CBDTUV010000142.1:0-7465 GCA_965363575.1 uncultured Pseudorhodobacter sp.
CCCGGTTGAAACGCCAGTTCCAGCCGATCAATGATCAACAGATCGCGAATTTCCAGCGAGCGCAGCATCAAAACCCCATGGCTGGGTGCGTGACGACACGCACCTTACAACCACTTGCCCTGAATCACCTGAGAATAGACCTTGCTCAACCAGCTTTGGCCCTTGGCCTCTAGCGACAGGCCACGCCCGGTTAGCAAGCGGTGGCTGTCATCATAGAAGGGGCTGGACTGATAGTTGTGGCCCAAAATAGCACCGGCAGTCTGCGCCTCATCGGTCAGGCCAAGCGCCAGATACGCCTCAACCAAACGATGCAATGCTTCGGCGGTATGGGTCGTGGTCTGGAAATCTTGGACAACCACACGGAAACGGTTGATCGCCGCAGTATACTGACCCTTTTTCAGGTAGTAGCGCCCGATTTCCATTTCCTTGGCGGCCAGATGATCAAAGGCCAGTTCAAATTTGAGCATGGCCGAGCGCGCATAATCGCTGTCAGGATATTTCTCAATCACCTCACGCATGCTTTGCAGCGCTTGGAAGGTCAGGCCTTGGTCGCGGCCAACCTCATCAATCTGATCGTAATAGGACAAGGCGAGGATAAACTGCGCGTAAGCGGCGTCATCCTCGGCTGGGTACAGATCAAGGTAGCGCTGCGCGGATGCGCGGGCATCTTCATATTCTTGGGCTTTGTGCTGGCTGAAGGCCTGCATAATCAGCGACCGTTTGGCCCATTCGGAATAGGGGTACAACCGCTCTACTTCCGAGAAGTACCGAATCGCTTTTTCAGGCTTGGATCCTGTTTCCAGCTCCAACTCGCCCTGTTTGTAAATTTGCTCTGCGGTCAGGTTCTCAAACGAAACCTGTTCATCACCACTGCCACCACAGCCAGAAAGGCTCGCGATGATAAGCGCTGTTCCAAAGAAACGTGCGCATGACTTAACGCCTGCCATCTTCCGCCTACCCCATATTCCTGCAAGTACCGGCCTTAGTAGGCCGGGTTTCGTCTTTCCTAGCACAGAAAAATCCGGTGCGCAAAACGCCTTTCACCCTTTTTGGGCTGCTTAGCAATGAACTGGGATATCCGAGTGCAAAACACCCATTCCGGGCAGCTTTTTTCCGGCTGGAATACCACAGTCCACGACCTCCCAGGCATCATGCTGGGCAAAAAGAGCGCGCAACAGGCGATTGGTCAAGGCATGCCCGGCCCGCTGACCGACATAGCGGCCAAGAATCGGCCCGCCAGCTAGTGCAAGATCGCCCAAAGCATCCAACATTTTGTGACGCACCGGCTCATCCGCATAGCGAAGACCGCCGGGCGACAGCACCTGATCGCCCTCAAACACCACGGCGTTTTCCAGATTTCCGCCCAAGGCCAAACCATTGGCGCGCATCATGTCCACATCGGCCTGACGGCAGAAGGTGCGGCTGTCACACAGTTCACGGACAAAGGCGCCATTCGACATGTTCAACGACTTTTCCTGACGGCCAATGGCGGCGTCATCAAAGTCGATGCAAAAGTCGATTTCCAGCATGTCAGAAGGTTCCAACCGCGCCACGGCATCGCCATCAACCACCTCGATGGTTTTCAAGATACGGATCGCGCGCACAGGGACGGCTTGCATACGAATGCCTTTGGCCAGCAACCCTGCCACAAAAGGCCGGGCCGACCCATCAAGGATAGGAACCTCGGGGCCATCAATTTCAATCAAGGCGTTGTTGATACCGCAGCCGGACAAGGCAGCCATAATATGCTCAATGGTCGAAACGCTGATACCAGAGTCGTTTTCAACCAAGGTGCACAAACGGGACGGCACAACCGTGTCCCAGCGCGCCGCGATCATCGTGTCATTGTCGTCCAAATCCGTACGGCGAAACCAAATCCCGTAATCAGCCGAGGCAGGTTTCACAACCATACGAACCGGCTTGCCGCTGTGCAGCCCGGTCCCAACAAAAACCGCATCGGATTTAAGCGTATGTTGCACTGAGAGAGCCTTCCGGTCGATTGCAATAAGTCTTGTCTTAGCGTGGGTTAGGCGGGGTAGTCCCGTTCCCCACACTTAGGATTTCGTTAATTTTAACTAATCAATCGGGGCGCGGGCAACAACTCACTCTTTGTGACTGTCTGTTACAATGCGCCAAAACCTTGACACAATACCGCCTACAACCCCATAAGATCCTGATTTAATTAAAGAAAAGGCCCGCCAAAGCGGACCTCTTTGCGTTCAAATTTGAACAGATTAATTGGCCTGACGGCGCAAGAAAGCTGGGATTTCGATACGCTCTTGATCAGCACCCATTTCAGGCTCGTCATCATAGCTGGTGACGGGCGGCTGCTGGCGGCTAGCCTGAGGCTGCGGGGCTGGACGTTCGGCAGGCGCATCGGCGTGACCCGCCATCCGGTTGATCAACGACCCAATCCCAAACCGAGGGCGCGGGGCCTCGGGTGCCTGTTGGCGTGCAGCAGGCTGTGGCGCAACCGGACGCTGCTGGGTTGGAGTTTTGGACACAGCGGCCTGCAAACGGGCCAGCGCCTCGGGCGAAGGAGTGCCCGTTGGCCGTGGACGCGGTGCCATGAATTGGGACGCATCTGTATCAAGAGGTGCTGTCATCGCACGTTGTTGAGGGGCTGGCTGTGGGCGATAGGCCGGTGGCGGCAAATCGTCCGAAGCCACATCTTCCTCGGGCGCGTGATACGCTGCAGGTTGATGCTCGCGGTCAAATAAGGTTGGCGCTTCGTCTTGAACCGGTGCCGGTTGCGGTGCGGATTGCGTCATCGTCGCCGACGACACTTTCAGCGCGGCGCGCGGGGCTTCGGCTGCAGGCTCTGGCGTTGGGGCAACAAAGCTTGGGTTTTGCAACGGGGCCATCGTGCGGCGCACCACTGGCGTTTCGCGCAATTCAATATTGGCATCAATCCCGGTGGCCACGACGGACACGCGCAAACGGCCTTCCATCGTTGTATCCAACGTTGAACCAACAATGATATTCGCCTCAGGATCAACCTTTTCGCGAATGATATTGGCAGCCTCGTCCAGTTCGAACAGCGTCAGGTCATAGCCGCCGGTGATGTTGATCAACACACCCTTGGCGCCATGCAGGCTGATTTCATCCAACAGCGGGTTGGCGATGGCTTTTTCAGCGGCTTGAACAGCGCGATCTTCGCCCTCTGCCTCACCTGTGCCCATCATGGCTTTGCCCATTTCGTCCATCACGGCGCGCACATCGGCAAAATCAAGGTTGATCAGGCCGGGGCGAACCATCAGGTCGGTCACACCTTTAACGCCTTGGTACAGCACGTCATCGGCCATCGCGAAAGCTTCGGTAAAGGTGGTGCGCTCATTGGCCAAACGGAACAGGTTCTGGTTTGGAATGATGATCAGCGTGTCGACAACTTTCTGAAGCGCTTCAATGCCGTCTTCGGCTTGCTTCATGCGCTTGTTGCCTTCGAACTGGAACGGCTTGGTGACAACACCAACCGTCAAAACGCCCAATTCCCGCGCGGCTTGCGCGATGATTGGCGCAGCACCGGTTCCGGTGCCACCCCCCATCCCGGCGGTGATAAAGCACATGTGTGCGCCCGCCAGATGGTCGACAATTTCTTCGATGGTTTCTTCGGCGGCAGCAGCACCCACGCTTGGTCGCGCCCCTGCCCCCAACCCTTCCGTGACCTTCAGGCCCATCTGGATGGTCGAGGTGGCGCGGCTTTGCTGCAACGCCTGCGCGTCAGTATTTGCCACGACGAATTCAACACCCTCAAGCTGCTGATCGATCATGTTGTTGACGGCATTACCGCCTGCGCCGCCCACACCAAACACGGTGATCCGTGGCTTAAGTTCTTCGCGCTGCGAGGTCATAATCAGATTAAGTGCCATTGCCTGTCCGCCTGCTTTTTGAGTGTCCCTGCGCCTTAAGGTGGCGCTTTCAGTCTCGCTATTTCACAAATCTTATCCACAACCAAGTCAAAGGTCACGAAAAAAACACGGTTTACCCACAAAATATGGGCGAAAACATGCCAGTTCTTCCGTTATTTCGACAAATGCGCCGGATATTGTGGTTACCAGTTGTCTTTGAACCATTTGAAAGCGCGTTTCAGCGACCGTGCCGGGTAGCGTTCGGTCGGAATATCGAAATCCCACCACTCATCTTGCGGATTCGCAGCGAACAGGCACAGCCCTACGGATGACGAAAATGCAGGCCCGGTTGCTGCCTGCGGCAAGCCTTGGACCCGCAAGGGGCGACCAAGTCGGACGCGTTGACCAAGAATGCGCGCGGCCAAACCATCCAAGCCCGGAATTTGGCTTGCGCCGCCGGTCAAAACGATCTGCTGGCTGGGCAGATGGTCAAAGCCAGCGGCGTCCAGACGGGCGCGGGCCTCTTCCAAAATCTCTTCGACCCTTGGGCGCATGATACCGATCACCTCGGTCCGGCTGACCTGCCTGCGGTCTTTTTCCCAATCGCCGCTGTCGCCGCCAATCTCAATCATCTCACGGTCATCCATGCCTGTGGCGTGCACGCCGCCAAACTTGGTTTTAATCCGCTCCGCCGTGGTCAAAGGCACTTGCAGGCCTTTGGAAATGTCGGATGTCACATGGTCGCCGCCCATGCGCACGCTATCGGCAAAAATCATGTGCTTTTTCATAAACACCGAAATGCCGGTCGATCCGCCGCCCATATCGATGCAAGCGGCACCCAGTTCCTGCTCATCCTCAACCAAGGACGACACGCCCGACACATAGGCCGAAGATGCAAGGCCCGCCAATTCCAGATCACAACGCTTCAAGCAGTAAATCAGGTTTTGCACGACGGCGGCATCGACCGTCATCATGTGCAAATCGCAGGACAAACGGTTGCCAATTTGGCCGCGCGGATCGCCAAGCCCTGACCGATGATCCAGTGCAAAGTTCACGGGTTGTGCGTGCAAAACCTCACGCCCTTCGCCGATATCCGGCACGTCACAAGAGGCCAGAACGCGGGCCACATCTTGCTCGCTGACCACTGAATCTTGCAATTCCCACTCTCCCGCAAGCCCATAGCTGCGCGGTTCGGCCCCTGAGAAACAGGCGATAACATGATCAACCCGCACGCCTGCCATCTTTTGCGCCGATTGAATGGCGGTGCGGATGGCGCTTTCGGTTTCATTCATCACCGCAATCTCACCCAGGCGCACACCGCGCGACCGCGTGGTCGCAGCCCCGATCACCCGGAACGAGGACTGCCCGGCCATTGAGCCCACACCCTCCATCTCACGCGCGCCCTCGGCAGTCTCCAGCCGCAAAATCAGGCAACCCACTTTGCTGGACCCGATGTCCAAGATCGCGATGACCCCGCGTTGCATGGCCGCCCGACGAATATTCCGCATGGCGCGCTGGGTTTGATAGAGATCCGTCATAGGTCGCTCTCCACAGGGATAATGCCGCGCAGGCGGCGCATTTCAGCCAAAGAATAAGGGGCAAGCCGCAGCGAGGGCCGGGCTTGCAAGCGAAGGTCGATTGCCAGAACGTCACGGTCCAGCAAATCTTGGGCCTGATCCAAGGCGATCAGGCGTTCCAGCGCCAAAACGGGCTGGTTTACAGGCAAAAGGATGCGTTGATTGCGGTCAAGCACGATGTCCCAGCGACGTTCGCCCATACGGACCAACCCGCGCAGCCGCGGCAATAAAGGCCCGACCGAGGTCAGGATTTGGCGCGCCTCGGCAATGGATTTGGCCGCCCCATCACCTGCGATCAAAGGCAGATCGGCACGGTCATTGCGGTCGGTGATTTCGGCAATCCGAATGCCTGTTTCATCGACCAGCCAAATCCCCCCCGCATCGCGCCAAACAAATGCAGGCTCGCGCTCTTGGATCGTGACTTGCAAAACACCGCCCGACTGGACCCGCACCGAGACATCGCCAACCGCACTCAGCTGCGCGATCTTTGCGCGCGCGGCTTCAAGGTCAAGGTCAAGTGAGCTTTGCGGTAAAGGCAGGGCAAGCGTGGCGCGAATGGCCGAGTCCAGATCGGGCGAGGCACCATCGATGGCCAGCAAGTTGACCAAGAATTCAGGGCGGTTTTTCACCTTTTCGCGCAGGTCGGTATAAGTAGTGCTTAGGTTTTCGCGGCGCACGTCGTCGGCCAAATACACGCCAACGCCAAAGGTAAGGACAAAGGCAGGCAGGCCCACGCGCAACGCAGCACGGAAAAATGGCGTCAACCAAAGCCGCTGCAACCGATACGAAATGCGGCTGGGTGCGGGATCACGGCGCACGGTATCGCGGGATTTCGTATCACGGCGGGGGGCGACTAACGGTTGCATGAAGCATCCTCCACAATCCAGCGGCAAAGGTCGGGGAAAGACATGCCCACCGCCGCCGCCTGTTCGGGCGCAAGCGAGGTTGGCGTCATGCCTGGTTGGGTGTTGGTTTCCAAGATAATCAAACCATCAAGGCCGCGCGACTCATCCCAACGAAAGTCGGTGCGCGACAGGCCGCGACAGCCCAAAGCAAGATGGGCGCGCAGTGCAAGGTCTTGACAAGCATCAAAAATTTCCGCCGGAACATTGGCTGGCACCTCATGGCGCGACCCACCGACCGAGTATTTCGCGGCGTAATCATACCAGCCGTCCACGATAATATCGGTGACAGTCAGCGCGCGGTCGCCCAGCACGGTTGTGGTCATTTCACGCCCCGGCGCATAGGTTTCGACCATCACCACATCGGGCATATCAGCCGACAACTGCGGTGGTGCATTCGCCGCCTCATGCACAATATAAACGCCGACCGAGGAGCCTTCGTTATTCGGTTTCACCACATAGGGCGGCGGCATGACGTGGCGTTGGCACACATCGGCTTTGGCCGCCAGAACGCTGGCCACTACAGGTAGACCCGCCGCGCGAAACGCCGCTTTGGATTTTTCCTTGTCCATCGCCAAAGCCGAGGCCAGAATTCCGGAATGCGTGTAAGGAATGCGCATCCATTCGAGCAAGCCTTGAACGCAGCCATCCTCACCCCAGCGACCGTGGAGCGCATTGAACACCACATCGGGTTTCAGTTCGGTTAAGCGTGCGCAAAGATCGGCCCCGGCATCCACCGTGACCACCTCATACCCCGCTTCCGTCAGCGCCGCTGCGCATTCGCGCCCAGATGACAAAGACACCTCCCGCTCTGCGGAGGGGCCACCCATCACTACGACCACTTTGGAAGCTGCCATGCTCGACATGCCAACCATTTTACTGCCTCAAGACCTATTTCGGTCCATATTATTGTTATTCAGCAAGCCGTTCACCGACCCGCTTGATTTCCCACTCTAACGTGATTTTACTGTGCGCGAAAACCCTATTTCGTACCTCTTCACCCAATTCTTCTAAATCTGTGGCTGTGGCACCCCCCGTATTGATCAAAAAGTTGGGATGCATCGGGCTCATTTGCGCGCCGCCACGGATTGCACCGCGCATTCCGGCGTCATCAATCACTTTCCACGCCTTCAGATCA
>CBDTUV010000143.1:0-7347 GCA_965363575.1 uncultured Pseudorhodobacter sp.
AAGGCGGCTGGTCCGGCTTTCCCGCGCACAAGCATGACACCGACCGCAAGGATGCCGCTGGCAACATTATTGAGACCCGCCATGATGAAACCTACAACTTCCGCTTCCGCCCCAATCACGGCTCAGGCGTCCAGATCATCCAGCACGAAGAGGGTAAACCCGGCGACGCCTATCAACTGATGGACCGCTCCACCATCACCCTCAAAAGCGGCTATCATCCTTGCGTCGTGATGCCCGGCTATGAGATGTATTATTTCACCATCCTCGGTGGTTTAACCCAGCGCAGCCTGATCCAGTATTTCCAACCCACCCACGCCTATCAGATCGAAACGATCCCCGGCATCAAAGACATGATTGCAAAGTTCAAATGACCCTCGCAACCCTTGCAGATGTGTTGCAGCCCGCCCTCGCGGGTCGTTATGCCGTGGCCGGTCTGGTCACGCTGGGCTGGGAAGATATGCGCGCCTTCGTGGCCGCGGCCGAGGCCGAAGGCTGCCCGGTGATCCTTCAGGCCGGCCCGTCTTGCCGCGCCCATACCCCCCTGCCGATCCTTGGCAAAATGTTCCGCCATCTGGCCGAAGCCGCCTCTGTTCCCGTGGTCGCCCATCTTGACCACGGCTATACTTACGCCGAATGCCGCGAAGCGCTCGACAGCGGTTTTACCTCGCTGATGTTCGACGGCTCGCGCAAACCGTTTGCCGAAAACATCGCAGAAACCGCTAAAATCGCAGAAATGGCGCATGCCGCAGGCATTTCCTGCGAAGGCGAGATTGGCTTTGTCGGGTATGCCAATGGCGAAAACTCGGCAGGCACCAACCCGGAGGAGGCCGCGCAATTCGCCGTTGAAACCGGCGTGGACGCCATGGCCATTTCCGTCGGCAACGTCCATTTGCAACAAGACAAAGAGGGCGGATTGGATATCGCCCGAATCCGCGCAATTGAGGCGTTGACAGATGTCCCACTCGTCATTCACGGCGGCTCAGGCGTGCCGATTGACCAGCGCCGCCTGCTCGCCACCACCTCAAAAATCTGCAAATTCAACATCGGAACAGAACTGCGCATGGCCTTTGGCGCAGCCCTGCGCACAGCCGTGAACAGCGACCCCACCCGCTTTGACCGTGTGGCGATCCTGAAAGAAACGCATGACCCCATGGTCGCGGCCACCCGCACAGTCCTGCGTGCTTTTATGGCCAATCAAGGGACATAGGCGCAAACTACCCCTCCCCGCTCACAAGACGAATTGTGAACCCTTCCGCACCACGCTAGTGTGACGAAACGGCAGGTAAACTTCAGCGCGGGCGGGGCCAAATGCAAACGTTTTCGATACGGATGGGCGTGGATATTGGCGGCACCTTCACCGATGTGGTGCTGGAAAAGGACGGCGCCTCCTTTTCCACCAAAGTCCTGACAACTTATGCCGCCCCCGAAAATGCCATCATCGACGGCATGCATCAGGTCTGCGCCAAAGCAGGCGTAACCCCCGCTGATATCGGCCAAATCATCCACGGCACCACCCTTGCCACCAACGCGTTGATTGAGCGGCGCGGCGCGAAAACCGCCCTGATCACCACCAGCGGCTTTCGCGATGTGATTGAAATGCGCACCGAAAGCCGGTTTGAACAATACGACCTAAACCTAACCCTGCCCGAACCCCTCTTGCCCCGCCAATCCCGTTTCACCGTGGCAGAGCGTGTCGATGCCTTGGGCGATATCCTGATCCCGCTTGACCCTGCTGAAATCGACGCCGTGGCCGACCAAATCGCGGAAGGCGGCTATACATCCGTCGCGGTCGGCCTGATCCATTCTTACCTCAACGACCACCATGAACGCATGGTCCGCGATGTGCTGGCCAAACGCTTGCCCGATGTGATGATCTCCATCTCATCCGAGGTTTCGCCGCAAATGCGCGAGTATGAACGCTTCAACACCGTGGTCGCCAACGCCTATATCAAACCCTTGATGAAGTCCTATCTGGGCCGCCTGACAGGCCGCCTGAAATCCGAAGGTGTGGGCTGCAATATCTTCCTCATGCATTCGGGCGGCGGTATCATTTCAATCGAAAACGCTGCCGATTTCCCCGTCCGCTTGGTCGAATCCGGTCCAGCAGGCGGTGCGGTTTTTGCAGCGAACATCGCCGCACGTTACGGGCTTGATAAGGTACTGTCGTTTGACATGGGCGGCACCACCGCCAAAATCTGCCTGATCAAAAACCAAACCCCCAAAACCAGCCGTGTGTTTGAAGTGGCGCGCACCTACCGTTTCAAAAAAGGGTCCGGCATGCCCATTTCAATCCCGGTGATTGATATGGTCGAAATTGGGGCGGGTGGCGGCTCGCTCGCCCATATCGACGCGATGCGCCAGATTCGGGTTGGCCCGGAAAGTGCGGGGTCCGAACCGGGGCCAGCCTGCTATGGCCGTGGCGGCACAAAACCCGCAGTAACCAATGCAGATTTGGTGCTTGGCAAACTTGACCCCAACGGCTTTGCAGGCGGCACCATTGCCCTTGATACGCAGGCCGCAAAAACTGCCCTCACAACCACTCTCGGCAGCCCCTTGGGTATGGACGCCGCCACAGCCGCCTTTGGCTTGGCCGAGGTGGTTGACGAAAACATGGCCAACGCCGCCCGCGTTCATGCCGTGGAAAACGGCGAGGATTTGTCAGACTACACCATGATCGCCTTTGGCGGCGCGGCCCCCCTGCACGCGGGCCGCTTGTGCGAAAAGCTGGGCGTGCAGCGCCTGCTCGTGCCGCCCGGCGCGGGTGTCGGCTCTGCCATCGGCTTTCTGCGCGCGCCCTTCAGCTTTGAGGCAAACCGCTCCGTCTACATGCAGCTTTCCCACTTCAACCCCGCCAAAATCACCGCCCTGCTGGCCGACCTAAAGGCCGAGGCGACAGGTTTTGTGCGCAACTGCGATGCCAAAGCGACCATACAGTCCGAATACAAAGTCTATATGCGCTACACCGGTCAAGGCTGGGAAATCCCGATAGTGCTGACCGAAGACCAAGCCACCACCCCCAACGCCGCCACGTTTGAGGCGCTGTTCAAATCCGAATACACCAAACTCTTTGGCCGCGTGGTCGAGGGGTTGGATATTGAAATCACCGTCTGGTCGGTCAATGCCACCACCCCACCCGAAACCGTAGCCGAGGTTGCACAAATACAAACAACTACCCCGGCCACCCCCCAATCCAGCCGCAAAATGTTCGATCCAGCCTTGGCTGACTTTGTGCAGGCCACCATCGTCACCCGCGCCACCATGACCCCCGGCCAGCATATCATCGGCCCCGCCATCATAACCGAGGATGAAACCACCATCATCATCCCCTCCAGCCGCCGCGCGATGTGCCAGCCCGATGGCTGCATCGACATCACCGCATAAAGGCCACACCATGACAAAACAGCCCTCAACCGTCGCCTACCAAGTCATGTGGAACCGCCTCATCTCGGTGGTCGAGGAACAGGCCCAAGCTCTCGTTCGCACCGCCTTTTCCACTTCCGTGCGTGAGGCGGGCGATTTGTCTGCCGGCGTCTATGACGCGCAAGGCCGGATGCTCGCCCAAGCCGTCACCGGCACCCCCGGCCATGTGAACGCAATGGCCGATGCCTTGGCCCATTTCATCCGCCGCATCGGGCGGCAGAACATCTTTGAAGGCGACGTCTACATCACCAACGACCCTTGGGAAGGCACCGGTCACCTGCACGACTTTACCGTCGTTACCCCCTCCTTTCACAAAGGCCAACTGGTCGGCTTTTTCGCCTGCACCGCCCATGTCGTCGATATCGGCGGTCGCGGCTTTGGCGCCGATGCGGCATCGGTTTTCGAAGAAGGCCTCTACCTGCCGATCATGAAATTCGCCGAACGTGGCACGGTTGATAAAACCTTGCTGCAAATCGTGCGCGGCAACGTGCGCCAACCCGATCAGCTGATCGGTGACCTCTATGCGCTGGCCACCTGCAATGACATCGGCCACCGCCGCCTGAACGATATGATGGTCGAATTTAACCTTGATGATCTGACGGGCGCCGCGGAATTCATCTTTGACAACTCACGCCGCGCCACGATTGAACGCATCGCCGCCTTGCCGCAACTCCAATCGCGCGGCACCATGACCGTAGATGGCTTTGACACCCCCATCACCATCGCCGTGCAACTGACCATCGCATCCGATCACATCCTGACCGATTTTGCCGGCACCAGCGGGGTTGATAAAAAGGGCATCAACTGCCCATTGGTCTATGCCAAAGCCTATGCCTGCTATGCCTTGAAATGCGCAATTGCACCTGAAATCCCCAATAACGCCGCATCTTTGGAACCCTTCCGCGTCACTGCGCCCGAAAACTCTATCGTCAACGCCGTCCATCCTGCCCCCGTCGCCCTGCGCCACATCATCGGCCATTTTGTCCCCGATGCGGTCTATGCGGCCCTTGATAAAATCATTCCCGGTGTGGTCCCTGCCGAAGGCGCGGGGTGCCTGTGCAACTTCCAACTTTCCCTGCGTCCTGCCCCGAACAGCCCCCATAAAACGCGGGCCGAGGTGCTGACCTTCAACTCTGGCGGTGCAGGCGCGCGCCCGCACTATGATGGGTTGAACGCCACCGCTTTTCCCTCGGGCGTGATGACCATGCCGATTGAGGCGACCGAGCATGCAGGCCCCGTCATCATCTGGCGCAAAGAACTGCGCCCCGACAGCGGTGGTGCAGGCAAACAACGCGGCGGCTTGGGCCAGTATATGGAGGTCGGCGCGCGCGACGGCTATGAATTTGACTTTTCCGCCATGTTCGACCGCGTCCACCATCCTGCGCGCGGCCGCCAAGGTGGCAAGAACGGCGCGCCCACCACCATCGCCCAAGATGACGGCGGCAAAATGCAAGGCAAGGGCAAACAATTCGTGGCCGCTGGCCGCCGTGTCATGCTCGCCTTGCCCGGTGGCGCAGGCTACGGTGACCCCAAGGCGCGGCCGATTGAGGCCGTAAAACGCGATCTGGCTCGCGGGTATATCTCGGCAGACGCCGCCGCCCGCGAGTACGGATTAACCGCCGAGGCGATCACGCAAGTCCAAAACATGGTCCGCAAGGGCGAAACGATTTAAAGCGGTTTGCATTTGATCTAATGTGTCGGAAAAATTCAAACCGGTCTAAGCTGCAAAGTAGAACACCCATGAAAAAACTCGTCCTCACCGGGGCCGCTGGCCGCCTTGGATCACACCTACGCGAACCCTTGTCCAAGCTTTGCGATGAACTCGTCACCACCGACCGCACCCCCGAAATCGGCAAGCTTTACCCCAATGAACGCTATGTGCAGGCTGATCTGGCCGACCTCGCCCCCATGGTCGCCTTGCTGGAAGGTGCCGATATGGTGGTCCATTTCGGTGCCATCGGGGATGAGGCACCCTGGGACCAAATCCTGCCCTCGAACATCATCGGCGCCTATAACGTGTGGGAGGCCGCCTATCAAAACAAAGTTCGCCGCGTGGTTTATGCGTCATCTATCCACGCGGTTGGCATGTACCCAAAAAACCAGTTCATCGGCACCGATGTCCCCCACCGCCCCGACACCTTCTACGGCCTCGCCAAATGCTTTGCCGAAGATCTGGCCAGCCTTTACTGGGAAAAACGCGGCGTGGAATCGGTCTGCATGCGCATCCTGAGCGCTGCCAAAGTCAGCAATCCCCGCGCTTTGGGCTCTTGGCTCAGCTATGATGACCTGATCCAACTGGTCACGCGGTCCATTGATACCCCGGTCACCGGCTTTACCATCGTTTACGGCGTGTCCAACAATGACCGCGCGCCCGTCGATAACGCTGGCGCCAGCTACTTAGGCTACCGCCCCAAAGACAACGCCGAACAATTCGCCGCCGAAATCCTAGGGCAAGCGGATCCGCTGAACCCCCAAGACCCCGGCGACATGTGCCACGGCGGCCCTTTCGCCTCTACCCCCTTGGGCGAAAGCTGCGTGGCAAAGCTTAAAATCGTGGATGACAGCAAGAAAATCTAACGCCCAAGCGCCAAAACCCTAACCCGCCGCAAGCCGCCCAAACAGTTGGCCCAACAGTGGGTTGGGAAACTTGCGTTTGGCCGTCACAGCGTAAAAGCTTTCTGACAACCCCACCACAAAATCCGCCTCTTTCAACAACCCCGATTCAAGCTCGTTCTTCACCACAATCGGCGGCAAAACGGCCAGCCCAATGTCTTCGCGCGCCAGCAAGCGCATCATCGCCATATCATCCACCTCGGCCGCAAACACCGGCCGCACCCCCAATTGCGCACACAGCGCGTCAAACCCTGCGCGCAGCGGGCTTTCCAAGGTCGGCACAATAATCGGGTTTGCCTCCAACAGATCCGTCAGCGTCGCCCCCGCCCTAATCCGCGCGGGTTTGCCAATCAAACTGACCGGTTGCTGCGAAACAGGATGTACGATGAACGACGCCAGCGCATCGGTCACAGGTGCGCGGTTGGTCAGCACCACATCAAGGCTAAGGGTTTCCAACCCTTGCAGCAGGTCCATCGACGTGCCCGACCGCAGCACCAATTCCACTTCAGGTTTACCCAACAAGGGGCGCAGAAACTCAATCTGAAAGTTGCGCGACAAGGTCGCCAGCGCGCCCAGCCGCAACACCTGCCGCGCGCTGCCCGTGCGGCGCAGCGTGGCCATCAGCTCTTGCCCCGCGCCAAAAATCGTATCGGCATAATCCAGCGTGATCCGCCCCGCCTCGGTCAAATGCAGCTGCCGATTGCGACGTTCAAACACCGGCTGGCCCAACCTGTCCTCCAGCTTGCGGATTTGCACCGACACTGCCGATTGCGACAGGTTCAACCGTGCCGCCGCGCGGGTCAGGTTGCCGTCATGGGCAACCTCCCAGAAATAGCGCAGATGGTTATAGTTTATATCCGACATACCGTTCACTTTAAACGAATGATATATTGCGAACAATGAATTTTTCAATCCGCGCCGCAGTGCCTATCACACAGCAACCCATCTTGCTGCCAAAGGACATATTATGCTGATCCATCTGCTGCCCTTGCTCGCCCCCGCCGTCCTCATCGGGGCGGCTGTCTTGCTGCACAAACGCCAAGACACGCCCCAAACAGCGGCAAAGATTGGTGAAGGCGCATCGCTTGCAGCCCTCCTCACAGCCCTTTTGACCTGTGCGTCCCTCATCACTTGGGGCGCTGGTGACAGCCCGCTTTTGGGTCTTGCAGGCATCGGCCTATCCGCACGGGTCGATGTGGTCAGCGTGACCATGCTCCTGCTCGTCACCTTCATCGGTTGGGTCGTGGTCCGCTACGCCCGAACCTATCTGGATGGTGAGGCCGGGCAAACCACCTTCACCATCTGGCTGCTCGC
>CBDTUV010000144.1:0-7278 GCA_965363575.1 uncultured Pseudorhodobacter sp.
TCTCGACCTCACCCTTACCAAGGGTGTGCTCTACCACTGAGCTACCACAGCATCTGGCCTGTCACCGGCTGTTCCGGTAGGCGTGGCGGCTGATTAGTCGGAAAAAACAGATGGTGCAAGGGCAATCTGGACCCTTTTTGCTTTGCGTTGTAGAGAAGGGGCATGAACAACGAAAAGCAAAACACCTCGTCCGCTGACACCCACGGCGCAAAGCGTCAGAAAACGGGTGCCGAGTTGCGGGAAGACCGTCAAAAAGCGGCGCTCAAGGCCAATATGGCGCGGCGCAAGATGCAGGCAAAGGCCCGGATGGGCCAAAATACAGACACAGACACAAGTCAGGGGCAGTAGATGGATTCGATTTTAGTACGCGGCGGTGGCGAGTTGAACGGGGTAATCCCGATTGCAGGGGCAAAGAATGCCTGCCTGACCCTGATGCCCGCGACATTGCTGAGCGAAGAGCCGCTGACGCTGACCAACGCGCCGCGCTTGTCGGATATTCGCACGATGACCGAGCTTTTGGCGTCGCTCGGTGCTGAAGTGGCCAGCCTGCAAGGCGGTCAGGTGCTGGCGATGAGCAGTTTCAACATTAAAAACCACACGGCCGACTATGACATCGTGCGCAAAATGCGGGCGTCGATTTTGGTGCTGGGGCCGATGCTGGCCCGTGACGGCCATGCGATTGTGTCGCTGCCGGGCGGCTGTGCGATTGGCGCGCGGCCCGTGGATTTGCATTTGCAAGCGCTGGAGGCGTTGGGGGCCGAGTTGGAACTGCGCGACGGTTATGTCCATGCCAAGGCGATTGGCGGGCGGCTGCGCGGTGGGATCATCGACTTCCCGCTGGTGTCGGTTGGGGCGACCGAAAACGCGCTTTTGGCCGCGACCCTGGCCAAAGGCACGACCGTGATCAAGAATGCCGCGCGTGAGCCGGAGATCGTCGATCTGGCCCAATGTTTGCGCCGCATGGGCGCGCAGATTGACGGCGAAGGCACCAGCACGATCACCATTCAAGGCGTCGACCGCTTGTCCGGCGCGACCCATCCTGTGGTGACGGATCGGATTGAACTTGGCACCTATATGCTGGCACCCGCGATTTGCGGCGGCGAGGTGGAATGTCTGGGCGGGCGGATCGACCTTGTCGGAGCGTTTTGTGAAAAACTGGATGCCGCTGGCGTGTCGGTCGAGGAAACCCCGCGCGGCTTGAAGGTAAAGCGCAAAGGGGGCCGGATTAATGCGGTGGACGTGACAACTGAACCCTTCCCCGGCTTTCCCACCGATTTGCAGGCGCAGATGATGGCGCTGCTGTGTACCGCCGATGGCAAAAGTGTGCTGGAAGAAAAGATCTTTGAAAACCGCTTTATGCATGCGCCCGAATTGATCCGCATGGGCGCCATGATTGATGTGCACGGCGGTCATGCGACTGTGACGGGCGTCGACAAGCTGAAAGGCGCGCGGGTTATGGCGACCGATTTGCGTGCCTCTGTCAGCTTGATTTTGGCGGCAATGGCGGCCGAAGGCGAAACCGTGGTCAGCCGCGTCTATCACCTTGACCGCGGCTATGAGCGGGTTGAGGAAAAGCTAGGTGCTTGCGGCGCGCATATTGAGCGGATTGCATCATGACCGATGCCCGCTTTGAAGACGGATCGGACGCGCCACTTGCCTTGATCGCGCAGGACGCCGAGGATCTGGGCGTTATGTCGGCATTGCTGCAAGATGCGGTGCTGGTGGTATCAGACATGCGCTATGTCGCCAAACGGCGCGAGTTTGGGGTGCTTTTGAACCGCTTTCGTTGGGAAGACCGCGCGGCGGCCGAGCGGGCAGGGCGCGCCTATGAACGCGTGCGCTGCATGCTGGTGTTCAACGATGTGCTGAAGGTTATGGCGCAAGGGGTGCAGCAGCAAGAGGCTGATACGGTTTTGTCGTTGCTGTCCGTGGTGTTTGAGCCGGGCGAGGATGGGATGGGGCGTGTGCATCTGACCTTGGCCGGGGACGGCGAGGTGGTGCTGGAGGTGGAAAGCCTGAACGCGACTGCCCGCGATGTGACCCGGCCATATGCAGCCCCGTCGCGCAAGGTGCCGGATCACGGGTAGGCCGGGGCAGGGGGCGGGGGCGTAGCCCCCCTGCGCTGAGGCGCATTCACCCCACGGGGCGGTGGTTTGTGCAGACGCGTTAGGTATTTTTGCCAAGATGAATGGTGGGATGTTCGGTTTGGGCAAGGTCAGGGCTGAGGGAGCGCAGATTTTACCGCCCAACGAGGCGTTGCATGTTGAAAATGTGCAAGATGTCGATGGAGGGCCAATGCTCGGCCAGCCTGCTGAAAGCCGCCGCTATTGCCAAAACGCAAGCTATCGGCATCGTCGATGATCTGTGCGCGGCAGTGCGATTAAGCCCCGGATGGCTTGAGGTGGCGCGCGTAGCAGGCTATGGGACTGCCTACACCAATCTGGGGGCGTGCGATGCCGGTTTTCCTGTCCACCCGTGATGCTGACTTTGAACCCCGTTTTGCAGCGCTGTTAGGCGCCAAGCGCGAAGACAGTGTTGATGTAGACGATATCGTCGCAGGTATCATCGCGGATGTGCGCACGCGCGGCGATACCGCCGTGTTGGAATTGACAAAACGCTTTGACCGCTTGGACCTGACCGCCAAAACCATGCGCTTTACCTCAGCCGAGATTGACGCGGAATGTGCCAAGGTTTCCACTGCCGACCGTGAGGCTCTAGAACTGGCCGCGACCCGCATCCGCGCCTATCACGCCCGCCAAACGCCCGAAGATGCGATGTGGGAAGACCCCAACGGCGCGCGTTTGGGTTGGCGCTGGACCCCGGTTTCGGCGGCGGGTCTTTATGTGCCGGGGGGGCTGGCAAGCTATCCGTCCTCGGTGTTGATGAACGCCATTCCTGCGCGTGTGGCCGGGGTGGATCGCTTGGTCATTTGCTGCCCAACGCCGGACGGGGTGGTGAACCCTTTGGTTTTGCTGGCGGCCAAAATATCAGGCGTGGATGAGATTTACCGCATTGGCGGCGCGCAGGCGGTGGCAGCCTTGGCCTATGGCACTGCTACCATCGCCCCGGTTGATAAAATTACTGGTCCCGGCAACGCGTTTGTGGCGGCGGCCAAACGGCGGGTGTTTGGCCGTGTTGGCATTGATATGATCGCGGGGCCGTCCGAAATTCTGGTGATCGCCGACCGCGACAATGACCCCGATTGGATTGCACTCGACCTTCTTTCGCAGGCCGAACATGATGAAAGCGCGCAGAGCATTTTGATCACCGACAACGCGGATTTTGCGGGTGCCGTGGTAAAAGCCGTTGATAAACGGCTGGAAACGCTGGAACGTCGCGCCATTGCGGGGGCAAGCTGGCGTGACAATGGCGTGGTGATTGTGACCCGCGATCTGGCCGAGGCTGCGACCTTGTCCAACCGCTTTGCCCCCGAACATTTAGAACTTTGTGTGGCGGCCCCCGAAAGCCTTAGCCAGAAAATCACCCATGCAGGCGCGATTTTCTTGGGCCAGTATACGCCCGAGGCGATTGGCGATTATATCGGCGGCCCCAACCATGTGTTGCCCACCGCGCGCTCGGCCCGGTTTTCCAGCGGCCTGTCGGTGCTTGATTTCATGAAACGCACCACGCTGGCGCAAATGACCCCGGCGGCCTTGCGCGCGATTGGGCCTGCCGCTGTGCGTCTTGCCACATCCGAAAGCCTGCAAGCGCATGGCCTGTCGGTTCAGGCGCGCCTCGACCGCCTGAACGACTAGACCGCCCGAACGACTAGACCCTTGCACCACGCGGCCCAAAAGGCCATCAAGCCTACGTACCCGTGATGGAATTGACCCGATGACTCGCATTTGCCACATCGACATTGATGAAACCGGCCTTGTCGCCCCCACGCCCGAGATTGAGCAAGAGCGCAAAGTCGCGATTTTCGATCTGCTGGAAGACAACAGCTTTGCCCTGCCCAAGCGGGACGACAAACCTGTGCCTGATGGCCCCTACCGCCTTGGTCTGGCGATCCGTGAAGGGCGCTTGGTCTTTGATATCACAACGGAAAAATCGGCAAAGGTGGGTGAGTTTCACCTGTCACTTGGCCCCTTTCGCCAAGTGGTCAAAGACTATTTCCAAATCTGCGAAAGCTATTTTGAGGCGGTCAAACGCCTGCCGCCCAGCCAGATTGAGGCGATTGATATGGCCCGGCGCGGGATTCACAACGAAGGCGCGCGGGTGCTGCAAGAACGGCTTGAGGGCAAGGCAGATGTCGATATCGACACCGCCCGCCGCCTGTTCACCTTGATTTGCGTTCTACATTGGCGCTGATGGTGGCCGCGTTTCCCCAATCTGTGCTGTTTTGCTGCGATCACAACGCTGTCCGCTCGCCCATGGCCGAAGGATTGATGAAAAAACTGTATGGCCAAAAGGCCTATGTGCAATCGGCCGGCGTCAAGAATGACATGGAAATTGACGGCTTTTCGATCACCGTCAGCCAAGAGATGGGGATAGAACTGTCGCGCCACCGCAGCCGGTCTTTTGAGGAAATGAAAGAATGGGGCGATGATCTGTCGCAGTTTGACCTTATCATCGCCCTTTCGCCCGCCAGCCAACGCATGGCGCTGGAACTGACCCGCTTTCACCATCTTGAAATCGAGTATTGGCCGATCCTTGACCCCACAGGTCTGGGTGACGCGCGCGAGGCGAAACTTGCCGCATATCGACAGACACGTGACCAAATTCGCGGCAGAATGTTGGAACGCTTTGGCCCCCCGATAAAGCCTAAAACAAAAGGTGACACATGAGCAAAGACTTGATTTCACGCTATTATGCGGCCTTTAACGCAGGCGATGCGGCAGGCATGTTGGCCTGTGTGACGGATGATGTGGAACACCGCGTCAATGAAGGCGACATTCGACGGGGTCGCGAAAAGTTTACCGAATTTTGCAGCCATATGGGCGTCAGCTACCGTGAGGAGTTGCGTGATATCGTGGTTTTCGCCAATGAGGATGGCAGCCGGGGTGCGGCCGAATTTGTTGTACACGGCACCTATTTGCAAACCGATCCGGGCCTGCCAACCGCCCATGGCCAAACCTATGTCCTGCCCGCAGGCGCGTTTTTTGACCTGCGCGGCGGCAAAATCGCCCGCATCACCACGTTTTACAACCTTAACGACTGGATCGCGCAAGTCTCGTGACCCAGCTTCGTGCCTTAACCGGTCCGGCGCTTGATGCCGCCTTGGACGATGTCGCCGCGTTGCGCATCAAGGTCTTTCGCGATTGGCCTTATCTTTATGATGGCACGCAGGCCTATGAGCGTGACTATCTGGACAGCTATCGCACCAGCAAAAACGCCATTCTGGTCGGGGCTTTTGATGGCACGGCGCTGATCGGCGCCGCTACTGGCACCCCGATGGAGGATCACGCGACCGAATTTGCCGCGGCCTTTACTAACGTTGATATTCCTTTGAATCAGATCTTCTATTGCGCCGAATCCGTGCTGCTGCCCGCCTATCGCGGCCAAGGCATCGGTCACGGTTTCTTTGATCTGCGTGAGGCACATGCCCGCACTCTGGGCCGCAGCCATGTAGCATTTTGCGCCGTGATCCGCCCCGATGATCACCCGATGAGGCCCGCATCCCCTCGGTCAAACCATGCCTTTTGGCGCGGGCGGGGCTATGCGCCTTTGCCGGGTGTCGTAGCCAAATTTGAATGGACAGATATAGGCCAAACATCCCCCAGCCGCAAACCGCTCCAATTCTGGATGCGTTTGCTTTGAAAAGGATTTTTTCATGAAAATCGCCGCTGCCGCCTATCCTTTCACCTATCTGAACAGCTTTGCCGATTACAGCGCCAAGATCACCGATTGGGTCGCGGATGCCGTGGGGCAGGGGGCGCAGTTGCTGGTGTTTCCAGAATACGCTGCCATGGAATTGGCGAGCCTTGGCGGCCCAGCGGTTGCAGCGGATATTGAGGCGGCACTCCACGAGGTCGCGCGCCACGGTCCTAAAGTAGACGCTCTCCATTGCCAACTCGCGGCAAAGCACGGCGTCCATATCCTTGGCGCTTCTGCCCCGTTTTTCGCAGGCACCCGCCCCGTTAACCGCGCCACATTCTACGGCCCAAGCGGCATTATCGGCCACCAAGACAAACAAATCATGACCCGGTTTGAGCGTGACACATGGGATGTCGTCGCGGGCGCTGGCCTGCCGGTGTTTGACACAGCAATCGGCAAAATCGGCATTTTGATCTGCTATGACAGTGAATTTCCCTTGCTCGCCCGCGCGCTGGTTGAGGCTGGGGCCGAGATTTTGCTCGCCCCCTCTTGCACCGACAGTTTTGCAGGTTTCACCCGGGTGCGGGTGGGATCGATGGCACGGGCGTTGGAAAATCAGTGCATCGTGGTCCATGCCCCCACCGTAGGCGATTGCACATTCTGCCCAGCGGTTGATGAAAATGTGGGGTCCGCAGCGATCTATGGCCCGCCCGACCGTGGCTTTCCAGCCAATGGCATTTTTGCCGAAACCCCCTTGAACGTACCAGGCTGGGCCGTGGCCGAGGTGTCCTTGGCCGCTATCCATGATGTGCGCCGTGATGGCGGCGTGTTGAACCACCAGCATTGGGCCGAACAATCCGCCCGCATTGCGACCAAAACCCAAGGGTAGGGCAGAATCACCAAGTCCTGTCGCAATCGGCGCAAACATTTGTAACAATTCTTAAAAAGTTAACCTAGTGAAAACAATAACTTGATATAAGATTGCTCCAATTTCCGACCAGATTGTCATGCAAGTGTTACAAAGATTTAGCATAGCTGTCATAAGCCGCCGCTAGGCATCATCCAAGCCAATCAGGCGACCATCAGACAGGAGACTGCCATGAAAACCGCAATGCTTATCTCGGCCATTGCCGCCCTTTCCGCCACCGCCGCCGCTGCACGCGATCAAGTGCAGATTGCCGGCTCGTCCACCGTGCTGCCCTATGCGACCATCGTCGCCGAAGTCTTTGGCGAAAACACCGATTTCCCGACTCCGGTTGTCGAATCTGGCGGCTCCTCTGCTGGTCTGAAAAAGTTTTGCGAAGGTGTGGGCGAAGCCACGCTTGATATCGCCAACGCATCGCGCCAGATCAAAGATGCGGAAGTAGAGGTGTGCAAAGCAAACGGCGTGACCGACATTCTGGAAGTGCGCTTTGGCTATGACGGGATCGTCTTTGCCTCGGATATCGCAGGCAATGCCTTCGCCTTTAGCCCGGCGGATTGGTACAAAGCCCTTGCGGCCGAAGTGGTGGTTGACGGCAA
>CBDTUV010000145.1:0-7230 GCA_965363575.1 uncultured Pseudorhodobacter sp.
TTTGGCCAAACCGGCCCCTATGCCCACCGTGCGGGCTATGATTTCATCATCCAGGGCATGTCGGGCCTGATGTCGGTTACGGGTGAACCTGATGGCCAACCGCAAAAGGTGGGCGTGGCGGTCACCGATATTTTCACGGGCATCTATGCGGCCACCGCCATTTTGGCCGCCTTGCATCAGCGCGCGACCTCAGGCACTGGCCAGCATATTGATATGGCGTTGTTGGATGTCGCCACGTCGATCATGGCGAACCAAGCGATGAACTATCTGACCACGGGCACGCCGCCGGGCAAGATGGGCAATGCGCACCCAAACCTCGCCCCCTATGCGGTGTTTGATTGCGCCGATGGCTGGATCATCATCGCGACCGGAAATGATGGGCAATACCGCAAGCTTTGTGATCTGCTTGGCCTGTCTGCGCTTGGTACCGCGCCCGAATTCGCCACCAATGCCGACCGCGTTACCAACCGCGTGGCCATGACCGAAGCTTTGACGCGCGCTACCAATCAGCGCAGCAAAGCCGACCTGCTTGCCGCATGTGAGGCCGCAGGCGTGCCCGCAGGCCCGATCAATGATCTGGCCGAAGTGTTCGCTGACCCCCAAGTTATCGCCCGCGCCATGCAAATCGCACCGGGTGGCTTGAAAGGCGTGCGTTCGCCCATGACCTTTTCGGGTGCGGATCTGTCACTGGACCGCCCCGCCCCAAAACTGGGCGAGCATCAGGAAGAGGTCTTGGGCAAGCTTTGACCCACACCTCTACTTTGCCTTTTTCTGTTTCTAAGTATCCATCGCGCTTTGCTGCGCAAACGCGTAGCCGGAGGCTCCAACCCCTCCAGCCGCACGCACCTAACGGCATTGTGCGCATTTGTAACACCTTAGGGGGCTGACAGATGTGCGGCGGGTAGGCTAGGCAAAATCAAGCAAGACGCCAAACCATGACCGCCCCTGAAAGGCCAAGGCCCGATGATTGACGCCCTCCTTTTGCCCCCGATACGGGCCGTGCTGGATCTGCCTGCGCGGGCGTTGGTGGCGCGGGGTATTGGTGCGGATCAGGTCACATTGGCCGGGTTTGGTATCGGGCTTTTGGCGCTGCCTGCCCTTTGGGCGGGGTGGTACATGACCGCTTTGGCGTTGATCCTTGCCAATCGTTTGGCGGATGGGTTGGACGGCATCATGGCGCGGCAAGTGGGGGCGACCGACAGGGGCGCTTTCCTTGATATCGCCTTGGACTTCTTTTTCTACGCCACCGTGCCTTTGGGCTTTGCGCTGGCCGCCCCTGAAAACGCGCTGCCCGCCGCCGTGCTGATCTGCGCTTTTGTAGGGACCGGATCGTCCTTTCTGGCCTTTGCCACCATCGCGGCCAAGCGGGGGATGCGGGCTGAGGCCTATCCGACCAAAGGCATCTTTTATCTGGGCGGGCTGACCGAAGGCACCGAAACCATCGTGGTTTTTGTGCTGATGTGCCTGTGGCCTGCGTGGTTTGCGCCTTTGGCTTACGGCTTTGCGGCGGCCTGTGCTGTCACGACTTTTTTGCGTTGGCTGCAAGGCTGGCGCGCTTTTTCTTGAACTTTGATAAGGAACGAACATGCGCTTAGGTATGATTGCGGCACTTGGCATTGGCCTTGCCACCCCGGCACTGGCCGATTGGCAGCAAACGCTGGACACGGCGCGCGGGCAGACCGTTTATTGGAACGCTTGGGGCGGCGATGCCCGCACCAATGCGTTTATCGCGTGGGTAGGTGAGCAGACCGAGGCGAAATACGGCGTCAAGGTAGAGCAGGTCAAGCTGACCGATACGGCGACTGCGGTGACGCAAGTGATTTCGGAAAAAGCGGCAGGCAAAGATACTGGCGGGTCGGTTGATATGATTTGGATCAATGGGCCGAATTTCTTGTCGATGAAAGAGCAGGGTTTGCTGCACGGCCCGTTTGCCGCTGATTTGCCCAATGCCAAATATCTGGATTTGGGGCCAGATGCCGCGGCGGCGGTCGATTTTACCGTGCCGGTCGAAGGGTATGAGAGCGCGTGGCGTTTGGCGCGGTTTGTGTTCACCTATGACAGTGCAGTGGTGATGGAACCGCCGCGCGATATGGCAGGATTTTTGGACTATGCCCAAAACTTTCCGGGCCGGGTGACCCACCCAGATGTCAGCAATTTCATGGGGTCCACGTTTTTGAAACAAGCCTTGGTGGAATTTGCGCCTGACCAAGCAGCACTGCAATTGCCCGTGACCGATGCGGCGTTTGAGGCGGCGGTGACGCCTTTGTGGGTGTGGTATGATGCGATGCGCCCGTTCATGTGGCGCGAAGGCCAGACATTCCCCGAAAACCAATCGGTGCAGCAGCAATTGCTGAATGATGGCGAGGTGGATTTTGGCGTGTCGTTTGATCCGGCATCTGCGGCCGGTGCGATTGTCGAAGGGTTGCTGCCTGAAACCGCTAGGGTGTTTGTGCCGCGCGGCGGGTCAATCGGGAATATTTCCTTTGTGGCGATCCCGTATAATGCGGCCAACCGCGAAGGGGCCGAGGTGGTGGCGAACTTTTTGTTGGACCCAGCGACGCAGGCCCATCAGCAAAATATCGAAGTGCTGGGCAGTTTTTCGGTGCTTGACCCGGCCAAGTTAAGCGATGAGGAGCGCGCGGTGTTTGCCGCCTTGCCGTCGTCGCCTGCCTTGCCAAGTTTGGAAGATTTGGGGCCGACTTTGTTGGAGCCGCATGCAAGCTGGATGACCAAGCTGGTGGCGGCTTGGAGCGAACGCTACATCAAATGAGGGATGGCCGGGCGCTGCGGGTTGTGGTGGCGCTTGTCTTGATGGGCGGCGTTGTGCTGCCCATTGTGGCAGGGTTTGCCCAAACTGCGCGCGCGGCCTTTGGCGTTTTGCCCGCGATTGGGGCGGTGGAATGGTCGTTGGCCCCGTGGCATCAGTTGATGGATTTGCCGGGGTTTGGCACCAGTTTGCGGCTGACGCTGGTCACGGGGGTAGGGTCAAGCGTGGTGGCATTGGTGCTGGCTGCGGGGTTTTGCGCGCTGATGCATGGCCGGATGAGCCAAGGGGCGATGGGGCGGATGTTGATGCCGTTTTTGGCGGCCCCCCATGCGGCATTGGCGATTGGGTTGGCGTTTTTGTTGGCCCCGTCGGGGTGGATTGCGCGGATGGTTTCGCCCGGCCTGACGGGTTGGGACAGACCGCCGGATTTGGCGACGGTGAATGATGGGTGGGGCGTGGCCTTGATGGTCGGGTTGCTGATCAAGGAAGTGCCGTTTTTGCTGTTGGTGATGGGGTCGGCGCTTGGGCAATTGCCGGTGCGTCAGTATTTGGCGGCGGGTCGCGCGCTGGGGTATGCGCGGGGGGTGGTCTGGGTCAAGGTGATCTTGCCGCAGGTTTACCCTTTGATCCGGCTGCCGATTTTCATCGTGCTGGCCTTTGCACTGTCGGTTGTGGATATGGCGATTATCCTTGGGCCGTCGAACCCGCCGACCTTGGCCGTGGCGATTATCCGTTGGTTTTCGGCGCCGGATACGGGGTTGATTTTGCCTGCGTCTGCGGCGGCGCTGTTGCAGGCGGCGGTTGTGGCGGCGGCGATTGGCGTGTGGATATTGGCGGAAGGTGCGGCGCGCCGTGTGGGCCGCTGGTGGTTGCGGCGCGGTGGGCGGGGGCATAGGGCCGAGCCGGGGTTATGGGCGGCAGGGTCGGTGGTTGCGGGTTTGATGGGCTTGGGGGCGTTGGCGTTGGTGTCGCTGGTGGTCTGGTCATTCGCGTGGCGCTGGTCGTTTCCGCAGGCCTTGCCGCAAAGCTGGTCGCTGAAGGCGTGGATGACGCCCGGCAGTGGTTGGGGGCGGGCATTGCAGGCGACGGTGGTGATTGGGGTGGCAGTGACGCTGGCGTCATTGGTGCTGGCCGTGGCGTGGTTGGAGGGCGAGGACCGCGCCCGGCGGGGGCGGGCGAGTTGGGCGCAGGCGTTGATCTATTTGCCGTTGTTGGTGCCGCAGATTGGGTTTCTGTACGGGTTGAACGTGCTGTTCCTGACGATTGGGATCAGCGGCGGGATGCTGGCGGTGATTTGGGCGCAGATGTTGTTTGTGTTTCCCTATGTGATGATCGCGCTGTCGGACCCGTGGCGCGCGCTGGACCGGCAGCATTTGCGGGCGGCGGCGGCGCTGGGGGCGGGGCCGTGGCGGCGTTTGGTTGCGGTGAAACTGCCGATGTTGGTGCGGCCCGTGATGGTGGCGGCGGCGATTGGCTTTGCGGTGTCGGTGGCGCAATATTTACCGACGTTGTTTATGGGTGCTGGCCGGATTGCCACGCTGACGACCGAGGCGGTGACGTTGGCATCAGGGTCGGACCGCCGGGTTGTGGGGGTTTATGCGGTGTTGCAGGCGGGGTTGCCGTTTTTGGCCTATGGGGCCGCGTTGTTGGTGCCTGCGGTGGTGTACCGCAACCGGCGTGGGTTGCTTGGGGGTGCGGCATGAGTTTGGAACTGGACGGGGTTGGCGTGGGGCCAAAGGGGGCGCCGCCATTGTTTTCTGCGATCACATTGCGCGTTGAACCGGGTGAGGTGGCGAGTTTGATGGGGCCGTCGGGGATTGGGAAATCGACGCTGCTGGATGCGATTGGTGGGCATTTGGCGCATGGGTTTGTGGTCACCGGGTCCGTGCGGTTGAACGGGCGCGATGTGTTGCCCTTGCCTGCCGAGGCGCGGCGGATTGGGGTGCTCTTTCAAGACTCGATGTTGTTTCCGCATTTGTCGGTGGGGGACAATTTGGCCTTTGGCCTGTCGCCTGCGGTGCGGGGTGCGGCCCGGCGTGCGGCGGTAGACACCGCGTTGGACCAAGCCGGATTAGCGGGTTTTGCCGCGCGTGACCCGGCCACGCTGTCGGGGGGGCAGCGGGCGCGGGCGGCGTTGATGCGGGCCTTGTTGGCGCAACCCGAAGCGTTGTTGCTGGATGAGCCGTTTTCACGGCTGGACGCCGAATTGCGGGCCGAGATACGGGCTTTTGTGTTTGAACATTTGCGCCTGCGTGGGATACCGGGATTGTTGGTCACGCATGATGCCAGCGACGCCGAGGCGGCGGGTGGCGTTGTGGTGCAGCTTTAGACGGCTTTTACTTGATTTGCTAAATTGCCCAGCTAGGCTGTTGGGTATGAGTGCCGAACCGCCCATTCACTTTCATGCCAATATCCCCGAGCAGGTCAGTTTTGATCGGCGCGAGTTGGGGGTGATTTTGTCGCTATACGGTCAGATGGTCGCGCGGGGCGAGTGGCGCGATTATGGCATTTCGGCGTTGCGGGAATTTGCGGTTTTTTCAATCTTTCGCCGCACGGCGGAAAACCCGATGTACCGGATTGAAAAGCGCCCGAAACTGCGCGCCAAACAAGGCATGTATTCGGTTGTCGGCATGGACGGCCAAGTGCTGCGGCGCGGGCATGATTTGGCGATGGTGCTGCGCGTGCTGGAACGCAAGATGATCCATGGGATCGATTGACGGGGCTTTACCCGTCGGTGAAAAAAGCGGCGGAAGAGGAGGCGTTGGTTGCGGGTGATCAGGCGACGGATCGCGCAATGCTGCACGCCGATTTCTTGGGCGTTTACAGCGACGGGTTTGGTGACAAGGGCGCACATGTCGCGCAATTGGCAGGTGGTCCTGTCGTGCAATCATATGAGATGACAGGCTGCCGGGTGATGGTTTTGGGGCCAGATCATGCGGTGCTGTCCTATCACGCGACCTATCTGCGGGCAGGGCATACGGTGGCCGAGGCGATGTATGTCAGCTCGATCTGGCAGCGTGCGGGGCGGACTTGGGTGAATGTGTTTAGCCAAGACACGGCTGCCGTTTCGTAGGGCGTTACCAGCGTTTCAACGCATCCTCATCCGCCGCTTGGGCGGCGACCCAATCGGCCCCTGATTTGGTGATCTCTTTTTTCCAGAATGGCGCGCGGGATTTCAGGTAATCCATCAGGAATTCGGCAGCGGCAAAGGCATCGGCGCGGTGGCGTGCGGCGGTGGCGACCATCATGATGGGGTCGGTCGGGGCTAGGCGGCCATAGCGGTGGATGACAAGGCAATCGGTTAGCTGCCAACGGGTCATGGCCTTGGTTGCGATACCCGTGAGCGCGCGTTCGGTCATGCCGGGGTAATGTTCGATTTCCATCACGGCCAGATCGCCTGCGGCATTGTCGCGGGTGATGCCGGTGAAGGTGACGATGGCACCGGCACCTGTGGCAGATTGGGCAAAGCGGTTGGATTCTGCCCCCAAATCGAACGGGTCTGATTGGACGCAGATGCGCATGGGGTTAGCCCCCGGTCATGGGTGGAAAAAAGGCGATTTCGCGCACACCGGCAAGCGGGGCATCAAAATCCGACAGCTCTTGGTCCAGCGCCACGCGCAGCGAGGAGAGGTCCGAGAAGGCCAAGGCATAGCGTTCCTCGCGTGCGCTGAGTTCGGCGATAAGGTCGTTTACGGTTGTGGCGTTGGTTTCGATTTGTTCGCGTGGCAGGCCAATGCGTTCACGGACCCACGCGAAATATAGAACGTCGATCATGTGTCTTCTTTCAGATAGGGCAGCGCCTTGCGGAAATAATCCCAGCCGGTGACGGCGGTCAGCAAGGCCGCGATCCAGATTAGCACGGTACCTGCATGGGTGGCAGTGGCGGCAAACGAGAGGACGGCTTTCAGCTCACCCTCACCAGCGCGGGGGGGGCGGCCATCCTCAAGATAGGCAAGGCCGGTGCCAAGGAACAGCACGGCGATGGCGACCATTTGTGCGGTGGTTTTCCATTTGGCAAGTTTGGTGACGGTCAGCAGCCCTGACTTGGCCCCCAGAAATTCACGCAGGCCGGACACGAAAACCTCACGGAACAGGATCACGGTGGCGGGCAGGATAAGCCACGGGTTCATGCCGGAATAGCCAGTGATGACCATAATGGCGATGATGACCATCGCCTTGTCAGCAATCGGGTCCAACATGGCGCCGAATTTGCTTTCTTGTTTCCAAAGTCTTGCGAGGTAGCCGTCGAAATAGTCAGTGATCGCGGCGAGGACAAAGAGGGTCAGCGCGAACCAATCGGCCCATGGGCGTTGGAAATAGAGAAACATCACCACAACACCGGGAGCGGCGAGTAGGCGCAGGACGGTTAGGATATTGGGCAGCGTCCATTTCATGGGGGTATTGGTAGCGCAGCAGGCGCGCGGGGGGAAGGGGCATCTTTGTCGCCGGGGTTAGCTTTGGGC
>CBDTUV010000146.1:0-7166 GCA_965363575.1 uncultured Pseudorhodobacter sp.
TTGGCGGAGGCGGTGGGATTCGAACCCACGGTACGGTTCCCCGTACGCTCAGTTAGCAACCGAGTGCTTTCGGCCTCTCAGCCACGCCTCCAACGCGCCTCATTTAACAATGCAAAGGCGCGTGGGCAAGGGCGAAAAGACGAGGGCAAGTTAAAACGCGGGGGACGGCAAGCCGGCCGTAACGCCTAATTCAGCGAGGGACTGCGCCAGTTAGGGTATATCGTAGGATTTGTGCGATTTGTTCTGCGGTTGTGACGACAGCAAGAGCTGCGGCGTCGATTTCTTTCAGGGCATGCTGATGATCAGCTTGGTGCATCACAATCAAGGATTTGCCAAGGGCCGCAGCCTGCCCTGCATCAAAGGCCGCGTTCCATTGCTTATACTTTTCGCCAAAACGCACTACGACGATATCGGCGTTTGAAATCGCAAGCCGGGTACGGATCGCGTTGAGCTTGGCGCTTTTGTGATCGTGCCAAAAGTTAGATGCCTCAGCGCCCATGATGGTTACGCCGCAATCGTCTGACGCTTCATGGTCGGTGACTGGGGCTGTGAAGGTGATATCCAGATCTGCGCAGCCCGCAATGACATCTGTCCGCCAATCGCTGTGGATTTCACCTGCGAGATATACGTTTAAGGTCATTTCAGCCTCCTGTTTCGTTTAACCTAGCGGGTTGGGCGCGAGGCGGCAACCGGGTGCCGCTTGAACTTTCGCGCGGACCTTGGCAAGGTTGCCGGGCGAAGTTGGCGTTAGCAAAGGGGTGTGGCAGATGGGGTTTGCAGGGCAGGCAGCGATTGTGACAGGGGGTGCCCAAGGGATTGGTGGGGCTGTGGCCGCCGCGCTGGCAGGCGCAGGTGCACGAGTGGCAATTTGGGATATGGATCTGAATTTGGCCACCAAAACGGCGGCCGCGCTGGGCAATGGTGCAATTGCGGTGCAGGTAAATATATCCGATTGGGCATCGGTTCAAGCAGGGTTTGCCCAAACCGCACAGGCCTTTGGCCGTGTTGATGTGCTGGTCAACTCTGCCGGGATTGCCGGGGTGAACGCACCTGTGGCCGATTATCCGGTTGAGGCGTTTGAGCAGATTGTGGCGATCAACCTGACCGGCACGTTTTTGGTCAATAAGGTGGTTGTGCCGATGATGGAGGCGCAAAACTATGGGCGCATCGTCAACATTGCCTCAGTCGCGGGGAAAGAGGGGAATCCCAACGCCTCGGCCTATTCGGCGTCAAAGGCGGGGGTGATCGGGTTCACCAAATCGCTGGGCAAAGAGTTGGCGGGCAAAAATATTGCGGTGAACTGCGTCACGCCCGCTGCGGCCAAGACCCGGATCTTTGACCAGATGAAGCAAGAGCATATCGACTATATGCTGTCCAAAATCCCGCGCGGACGGTTTTTGGAATTGGATGAGGCGGCGGCCATGATTGTCTGGCTGGCCTCGGCCGAGAACAGCTTTACCACCGGCGGGGTGTTCGATTTGTCGGGTGGGCGGGCAACGTATTAAGGCGCGTCGCTTCTCAAAGCCGCACAATCCGCTCATTTCTCTCCCGGCGTACCGTCAAACTTCTTCTGAATATCCGCCCAGCAGTCGATGTAATCGTCCTGCAAAGGGGCCTCACGCGCGGCAAAGGCGGTGAGGTGCTGGGGAAAGCGGGTTTCGAACATAAAAGACATGGTGTGGTCCAGCTTGTGCGGCTTTAGGTCGGCGTTGCTGGCCGTGTCAAAGGCGGTCCGGTCTGGCCCGTGGGGCAGCATCATATTGTGCAGGCTAATACCGCCGGGGATAAAGCCTTTGGGCTTGGCATCATATTGGCCATAAATATTGCCCATCAACTCGGACATCACATTCTTGTGGTACCACGGCGGGCGAAAGGTATTTTCGGCCACCATCCAGCGTTCGCGAAACAGCACAAAGTCGATATTGGCGGTGCCCTCCACCCCTGAAGGGGCGGTCAGAACGGTAAAGATTGATGGATCGGGGTGGTCAAACAACACCGCACCAACCGGGCAATAGGTGGAAAGGTCGTATTTCACAGGCGCGTAATTGCCGTGCCATGCGACCACATCCAAAGGGGAATGCCCGATCTGGGTTTCGTGAAACTGACCGCACCATTTGACGGTAACGGTCGATGGAACCTCACGATCCTCATACGCCGCCACGGGGGTTTTGAAGTCGCGGCGATTGGCCATGCAATTTGCACCAATCGGGCCACGACCCGGCAGATCGAACTTTTGCCCATAGTTTTCGCAGACAAAGCCGCGGGCAGGACCGTCCAACACCTCAACCCGGTAGACCAGCCCGCGCGGCAGAATGGCGATTTCTTGCGGGGCAAGGTCGATCACACCCAACTCAGTGCAAAACCGCAGGCGGCCGGTTTGGGGGACCACCAGCAGCTCGCTATCGGCCGAATAGAAATAGGCATCCGTCATGCTGGTTGTCACCAGATAGACATGGGCGGCCATGCCAACTTGGGTGTTCACATCGCCGGCAGTGGTCATCGTGCGCATGCCTGTCAGCCACGTTAGCGACGTGTCCGCATGGGGAATGGGGTCCCAACGGTATTGACCAAGGCTGATCACATCAGGGTCAATATGCGGGGCGGTTTTCCAATAGGGCAAATCGATTTTCGCAAAACGCCCGGTGTGCTTTACCGAAGGGCGGATGCGGTAGCACCAAGTCCGCTCATTTTGGTGGCTAGGCGCGGTAAAGGCAGTGCCAGAAAGCTGCTCGCCATAAAGCCCGTAGTTGCACTTTTGCGGACTGTTCATACCTTGGGGCAGCGCCCCCGGCAGCGCCTCGGTTTCAAAATCATTGCCAAAGCCGGGCATATAAAAGGGGCGTGTTTGTGGTTGGGACATGGTTTGACCTTTCGACAGCGCTTCTTTGGGCGCAAGTCTTGCAGCGCTACCCGTCATTAGGCAAGCTGTGCTGGCTATTGGGTTTGGCAAGTTGCCAATTAGGGGCCGTCGGGGTGCCTGACGTGCTAAGGGCGGATCGAGTGTTCATTTCTGCCAAATGATGGGACTTTGAAACGCTTTGCTTTCGTGCGATGAGAGGCGTCAAGGTTTTGGCCGTGACATTGCAAGGCAATCTCTTGCACCGTGCCATCTTTGGGGAGGGAAACGCATGACCATTCGCAGAACGTTTTTGGGGGCTTTGGGCGGGGTTGCCTTGGCAGCCTTGTTGGCAACCGGGGCCGCAGCTCAAGAGGTCACACTAAAGCTGCACCAATTCCTGCCGGCGCAAGCCAATGTGCCAAAGCTGATCTTGGATGTCTGGGCCGATAATATCGAAAAGGACAGCGGCGGTCGTATCAAAGTCGACCGCTTCCCGTCGATGCAACTGGGCGGTGCGCCACCCGAATTGATGGACCAAGTGATTGACGGCGTGGCCGACGTGATTTGGACTGTGGTCGGCTACACCCCCGGTCGTTTCCCCTCGACCGAAGTGTTTGAGCTGCCGTTTATGGTCAGTGATGCGCGGGCCGCGTCCTATGCCTATTGGAAAATGTTTGACAGCCATATGAAGGACACCGAATTCAAGGACGTGCATGTCCTTGGCACGTGGGTCCATGGTCCCGGCATTTTCCACACTGCCGACCCGGTCAATGTGCCCAGCGATTTGCAGGGCATGAAAATCCGTGGCGCATCACGGATGGTGAACGCATTGCTGGAAAAGCTGGGGGCCGAACCTGTCGGCATGCCTGTGCCCGCAATCCCCGAGGCGCTGTCTAAAGGGGTGATCGACGGCGCGACCATTCCGTGGGAGGTGACAGGCTCGTTGAAAGTGCCGGAACTGGTGCAAAACCATACCGAATTTGAAGGCCCGGCGCTCTATAACGTGACCTTTGTTCTGGCGATGAACAAGGGCGTCTATGACGCGCTGCCTGATGACCTAAAGACTGTGGTCGACAAAAATTCCGGCCTTGATTTTTCGGTCTTTGCCGGGGGCGTTCAGTCCGATGCAGACGGCCCTGCCCGGCAAGTGGCCGTGGACCTTGGCAACACGATCATCACCATAAATCAGGCCGATGCCGAGGCAAATTGGGTGCCGATTGTGCAGCCGATCTATGCGTCATGGGTGGCCGATATGCAGACCAAAGGCATCGACGGACAAGCGCTGATTGATGAGGCCCGCGCGCTGATGGCTGAATACAAACCAGCGAACTAACAGTATATGATCCAAGACGGCCCGTTGCAGCAACTTACTGCCGCGGGCCGTTTTTTGTTCCGGGCCAAAAGGGCAAAGGATGCACCGATTTTTTCTGATCATGTCGCGGGGGTTTGCCTATTTGGGAGGGCTAATGCTGGTGGCGCTGATTGTCCTGACCTGCCTGTCGGTACTGGGGCGCAAGCTGAATGATATGCTGCATGGGATGGTGGAAGGTGGCGTAATGGCCGGGCCTGCACGCTGGTTCTTGGACGCAGGCGTAGGCGCTATATATGGCGATTTTGAATTGATCGAAGCGGGCATCGCCTTTGCCATTTTCGCGTTTTTGCCACTGTGTCAAATCTCCGGTGGCCATGCATCGGTGGATATTTTTACCGCCAAACTGCCACCACGTGCAAACCGCGCATTGCGGGCGGTGACCGAAGCCATTTTTGCGGCTGTCTTGGTGCTGATCGCCGTACAGTTGGCGGCGGGCATGTTCAGCAAATTGCGGTCCGGCCAAACCACGTTTTTGCTGCAATTCCCCCTGTGGTGGGCCTATGCCCTTAGCCTGACAGGCGCTGCGGCAGCGGCGATTGTGGCGGTTTACATGGCATCGGTTCGGGCATTAGAGGCCGCGCAGGGCCGCGCAATCCTCCCCCCCGAGGAGCCCCAACCATGACCGATCTTGCGGTTGGACTATGGTCGTTCCCAGCGCTTTTAATGCTGATCTTTTTGCGCGTGCCAATAGGGCTCGCGATGTTTGTATCGGGCCTTGTGGGCTTGATGCTGGTGGGCGGCGGGCCAACGGTGGCGCTGGCACGGTTAAAGTCAGAAACGTTCACCACATTCTCCAGCTATTCCTTGTCGATTGTGCCGATGTTCTTGCTCATGGGCCATTTCGCCACGCTGGGCGGCATGTCGCAAGCGCTGTTCAAAGCGGCAGAAAGCTGGCTTGGCCATCGGCGCGGCGGGGTTGCAATGGCCGCCATCGGGGCCTGTGCTGGGTTCGGGTCAATCTGCGGTTCATCGCTGGCAACAGCTGCGACGATGGGCAGGGTGGCCCTGCCAGAACTGCGCGCCTATGGCTATGCGGGCGGGTTTTCGACGGCCACACTGGCGGCGGGCGGCACCTTGGGCATATTGATCCCGCCGTCTGTCGTGCTGGTAATCTATGCGATTTTGACGGAACAAAACATTGCCAAGCTGTTCCTTGCCGCGTTCATTCCGGGCGTCATGGCAGCCCTTGGCTATGTGCTTGTCATCTCACTCTACGTCCGGCTTTACCCGGGGTCGGCAGGCACGCGTCCGCGCGTTCCCTACCGCGCACGCATGGCGGCACTGATCCAGGTTTGGCCAGTTTTGGTGGTATTCATCACCGTGGTCGGCGGGATTTACGGGGGTGTTTTCACACCAACCGAAGGGGCGGCGGTAGGTGCCTTTGGCACCGGGCTTATCGCGTGGCTTGCCGGTGGCTTAAACCGCGCCACATTGGCAGACAGCTTTTTTGTCACCGCCAAATCCACGGCCATGATCTTTTTCATCGTGCTGGGGGCTGCATTTTACAACGGCTTTCTGGCACTGACCCAAGTGCCACAGGAAATCGCAGCTTGGGTGGTCGATCAAGGCTTTAGCCCATGGGCCGTAATGATCTTGATCTTGATGTTTTACCTGCTGCTTGGCTGTTTGATGGACAGCCTGTCAATGATTTTGCTCACCATCCCAATTTTCTGGCCAGTGGTTCAAGGCCTTGATTTTGGCATGGTCAGTATGGCCGATCTTCACGCCGCCCGCGCGCTCGAGGCGTTGGCAAAAGGCATGGCACTTGCCCCCGACATGCTAGCCTCGGTTCAAGCCACGCTGGCCGCTGGGGCCGAGTTGACGCGCGATCAGATCACAGCACTGGGCCTGCGCGGGGTTAACGCAGGCGCGCTGGCACGGATCAACACCGAACAAACCGCGATTTGGTTTGGTATTTTGGTCCTAATCGTGGTCGAGGTTGGGTTGATCACCCCACCTGTGGGCATGAACCTTTTCATTATCAACACGATGGACCGCAAAACGCCAATCATCGATACTTACAAAGCAGTGATGTTTTTCGTCGGCTCTGATCTGATCCGTGTGGCGATTTTGGTGGCTTTTCCGGCGATCACGTTGTTTCTTGTGGGCTGGTAGCAAGGGGACTCAGGCGATGAAGATTGATGAATTCGGCGTTGAAATGTGGATGAACGCCTATGAAAATCACTGCACCTATAACCTTGCCGAAACCTGTGTCGACTCGCTGACCGTTGCCGAATTGCTGGAAATGGCGGACAAAACCGAAAGTTTTATGACCGATATTTTGCCGATGCGGCTGGGCTATGGCGCGATTGAAGGGTCGGACCGCCTGCGCGATGCAATCTGCGGCATGTATCAAAAACAGGCCCATGAAAACGTCATTGTCACGCATGGCACAATCGGCGCCAATGCCTTGGTGCATGAAACCTTGGTCGAGCCGGGTGACCGCGTGATTTCGGTGCTGCCGACCTATCAACAGCATTATTCCATCCCCAAAAGCTATGGCGCCGATGTTCAGATTTTGCCACTGCACGTACAGAACGGCTTTTTGCCCGATTTGGCGGAACTCGAACGCCTCGCCACCCCCGGCACCAAACTGATCGCCATCAACAACCCCAACAATCCCACAGGGTCGCTGATGGATGAGGCGTTCTTGATCCAAATTGCCGCCATCGCGCGGCGCGTGGGGGCCTATGTTTTGTGTGATGAAGTGTACCGCGGCACCGATCAGGTGGGCAGCGGTTTCACCACCTCAATCGCCGATATTTATGAACGGGGGATCAGTACCGCAGGCATGTCCAAGGCGTTTTCGCTGGCGGGTTTGCGGCTTGGTTGGATTGCAGCACCTGCTGATGTGATCCGTGCCGTGTCCATTCACCGCGATTATACGACGATCAGCGTGGGCATGATCAACGATTATCTGGCCGCCTTGGCCTTGGAAAACCGCGACAAGATTAT
>CBDTUV010000147.1:0-7156 GCA_965363575.1 uncultured Pseudorhodobacter sp.
TGTGCCTTTGACGGAAGGCGACATTCAGCCTTGGCTGGACAAGCGCAAACCGGGGCAGAACAAATACACCACCCAGCGGCAAGAGGCGGATCAAGTGCGCATTTTGTCAGGGGTGTATGAAGGGCGCACAACAGGCACGCCAATTCAGTTGATGATTGAAAATACCGATCAGCGGTCCAAGGATTACGGCGATATTGCGCAGCAGTTTCGGCCCGGCCATGCTGATATTTCCTACCATCAGAAGTACGGCATCCGTGATCCGCGTGGCGGTGGGCGGTCTTCGGCGCGCGAAACGGCGGCGCGGGTTGCGGCGGGTGGCGTGGCACGGGCGGCTTTGGCGCAGCTTGTGCCGGGGCTGACAATCACGGGCTATATGGTGCAAATGGGGCCGCATGCGATTGACCGCGCAAGGTTTGACTGGGACCAGATTGAGGAAAACCCGTTCTGGGTGCCAGACGCGCAGGCCGCCAGTGAGTGGGCCACGTATTTGGACGGGCTGCGCCGCGCGCACAACTCAGTCGGTGCGATTATTGAGGTAACGGCGCGCGGCATGGTTCCGGGCCTTGGCGCGCCGATTTATGCCAAGTTAGACACGGATTTGGCGGCGGCGATGATGTCGATCAACGCGGTCAAAGGTGTTGAAATTGGCGAAGGTATGGCTGCCGCGATGCTGACCGGCGTGGAAAACGCCGATGAGATCAGGATGGGGGCCAATGGGCCGGAATTTCTGACCAACCATGCAGGCGGGATTTTGGGTGGTATTTCCACGGGCCAAGATGTTGTGGTGCGGTTTTCGGTGAAGCCGACCTCATCTATCTTGACGCCGCGCCAGACTGTGACAGTGGCGGGCGAGGAGGTGGATTTGATCACCAAAGGGCGGCACGACCCTTGTGTCGGCATTCGCGCGGTGCCAGTGGGCGAGGCGATGATGGCTTGCGTGCTGTTGGACCATATCTTGCTGGACCGTGGCCAAACCGGCGGTGTGCGCGGGCAAATCGGGTAAATGGAAACGGTCATCGCCATCACCATGCCGATTTTTCTGGTGGTGGCCTTGGGGTTTGGCACGACCCGCGCGGGGCTGTTTTCGCCTGCCGATATGCGGATATTCGGGCGGTTTGTGATTTCGATCGCGCTGCCTGCGCTGCTGTTCAACGCCATTGCCAAACGCGATGTGGCCGAAGTATTTGATGCAGGTTTTATGGGCATCTATGCCGTGGCGTCCTTGCTGGTGATGGCGGTTGGCTATTTGTGGTTTCACCGCGCCCAAGGGATGGCGTTGGACCGGGCCGGGATTTGCATTATGGGGTCGGCCTGTTCAAATTCCGGCTATATGTCCTTTCCAATTTTGCTGCTGGCCTATCCTGATTTGGCACCCAAGGTGCTGGCGATGAGCCTGATGGTGGAAAATCTGTTGATGATTCCGGTCGCGCTGACCCTGATTGCGATTGGGCGGGGCAAGGGCGCAAGGGTTGGCGTGATGATCTGGGGGATCGCGCGCGATTTGTTGCGGCGGCCACTGATTTTGGCGCTGATTGCGGGGTTGGCCTGGTCGGTTTTGAAGCTGCCGATCCCCGAGGTTTTTGACCGTGGGCTGACGATGATTTCGACCGCATCGGTCGCGTTGGCGCTGTTTGTGGTTGGCGGGTCACTGGCGGGGATTGCGCTGAAGGGCAACTTGGCGCTGGCGGGGCAGATTATGGTGGGCAAACTGGTGCTGCATCCGGTCATGGGGCTTTTGGTGCTGGCGGTTGTGACGGCTTTGGTTGGGCCAGTGCTGAGCGCGGATATGCGGGCGTGTTTGTTGATTGCCTGTGCTGTGCCAATGCTGGGGGTATATCCGATTTTCGCGCAAGAAGTTGGGATGGAAGGTTTGGCATCGCTGGCCATGCTGGGGACCACAATGATGAGCTTTTTCACCTTGAGTTTGGCGTTGGCGTTTTTGATGTGAGCGGTTGGTTGGTGGGGCAGGCACCGGGGGCTGTCTGCCCCCGGACCCCCGAAGGTATTTGAACCAAGATGAAATTGGGACGGGTTAATAGCCTAAGGCGCAGCCGTCTTTGCGCGGATCAGACGCGCCTTCGAGAAAGCCATCGCTATGGAGTTTGATGGCTTGGGAGCCGCCCAAGGGAACCTGAGGGATGCTGACATCATGGCCGCGCGCGGCGAGATCGGCACGGATGGCATCGGAATAACCGCGTTCGACCTCCATGCCTTCGTCACCTGAAAAACAGCGCGGGGCGTCCATTGCCGATTGTGGGTCCATGCCAAAATCAGCGATGTTTGAGACAAAGCGGGCGTGGCCGCAGGGTTGGTAAGAGCCGCCCATAACGCCGAAGGGCATTGTGACGCGGCCGCCTTCGGCCAGCATGCCGGGGATGATGGTGTGCATGGGGCGTTTGCCGCCCGCAGCCTCATTCGGGTGGCCTTGTTCCAAGGTGAACCCTGCGCCGCGGTTTTGGAAGTTGAGGCCGAATTTATCAGAGGCAAGGCAAGCGCCGAAGCTGTGGTAGACCGAATAGATGAGCGATACGGCCATGCGGTCCTTATCCACCACGGTGATGTAGATTGTGTCTTTGTGAACAGATTCGGTTAGGGGCGCAGCACCGGGCATGGCGCGTTTAGGATCGATCAGAGCCGCGAGTTTTGCCGCCGTCGCGGGGGCGAGCATATGGTTGAGGCGGGTTGTGTGATCAGGGTCGGCCAGAAAGCGGTTGCGGGCGTCATAGGCGAGTTTTGACGCCTCAGCCTCTATATGCGCGCGGTCGGCACCGAAGGGGTCCATCGCCTTGATGTCAAAATGCGACAGGATGTTGAGGAGGAGGATCGCGGTGGCCCCTTGGCCGTTTGGCGGGTGTTCATAAAGATCGACGGTTTTGTAGGGGCCGGAAACGGGGGTGACGTAATCGCATTTGGTGGCGGCGAAATCGTTGAGCGTGTGCGTGCCGCCGAGGGCATTGAGAGAGGCGACCATGTCTTGCGCGACCTCGCCTTCGTAGAACCCGGCACGGCCTTGGCGGGCGATACGGCGCAGCACCTCGGCTTGACCGGGGGCGCGGAAGCGTTGGCCAAGGGTGAGGGCGCGGCCGTTCAGCAACAGGGTTTCGCGGGCGCGGCCTTGTAGCAGATGCTCTGCCTCGGCCCAATCTTTGGCGACGCGGGGGGCGACGGGCACGCCTTCTTCGGCATAGTGGATGGCGGGCGCGAGGGTTTGCGCAAGGTCCATGCGGCCCCAATCGGCGGACAGCTGGCAAAACGCATCAACGGCACCGGGGATGGTCACCGCCTCGGGTGCATAGAGCGGCATGGCGGTCAGGCCACGGGCGCGCAAGGCTGCGGCATCAAGGCCCATTGGGGCGCGACCAGAACCGTTAAGGGCGTGGACATCTTCGGACCCGGCGGGTTTGAACAGGACAAAGCAATCGCCGCCAAGGCCGGTCATTTGCGGTTCACAAAACCCAAGCAAAACCGCGCCTGCGATGGCGGCATCGACCGCATTTCCGCCGGCCTTTAGAATATCAATCGCGGCACCTGCGGCCAAGGGATGCGAGGTGGCACACATGCCGTTCGCGGCAAAAACGGCCGAACGGCCCGGCATTTGAAAATCGCGCATACTGCTCCCCTGACTGGCCTCTCTTGGACCCTAAAGGATAATTCGCCAAGTGAAACCCGTTTTTTCGCACAGATATGCACTGTTTTCGTGCAGGGTATCAAAGCTGATTGGGAGAGAGAAGAAGCCTCGGCGCCACGCACTGGGTGGGGGCAATTGACGTGGCACCGAGGATAGCTTTTACGCAGCTACACCAACTATATGGGTTCAATGCGCGGCGCGCTTAGGGGGAAATTGGGACCATTTGGTGTCACAATTGCAAGACTGGTGGGAATGTGCCGAAAACCCACTGCTTTGGGCCGTGTTAGGAAACAGTCCGCGTCGTTGCATCGGTTGGCAGCACAAAAGACAGGTGATTGCGTGCATTATCGCGCCGGTAGGTCAGGTTTTGCACCAAGCTGCGAATCAAGAACAAGCCAAACCCGCCTTCAGGCAAGCCGGTGATCGCGCAGGTTTGGGGCAGGATGCCTTGCGGCAACGCATCTTGCGGAAACGGATGGCCTTGATCGCAGATCTCTACGTAAACGCCGCCCGCCTGATTGCGGAGGGTGATGTGGATGTCGCCTGACATTTCGGCATAGGCATGCTCGACAATATTGTTCAGCACCTCAGCCAACACGATTTCGGCGGTGCCGCGGGCTGCGTCGTTCAAACCGCAGAGCGTGGGGCTGGCCAGTAAACTGACCAAGCCCCCGCGCACCGCCAGCGCATTACCTGTGATAACCAGATGCAGGCCATCCCTTTCGGGGCCAAGAGGCGTCGCCATATCAGCTGGCTTTGCGCAGGCCATCGGGCAAGGTGGGGTGGATGGTAAAGACCGTATCCATCCGGGTCAGCCGAAACACCTTGGCGACTGTCGGGGTCAGGCCAGAAAGTTCCAAGCGCCGATCCGTACCCAGCAGTTTCATCACGCCCACAACGGCCCCCAAGCCGGAACTGTCCAGAAACTGCACCTTCGACAGATCCAAAAGCACACGGTCCGAAGGCGACTGCGTCACCTCACGCATCCGTTCTTTGAACTGAATAGCACTGGCCGCGTCGATACGGTCTTCGCATACGGTCACAACCAATAGGGCGCCATGCGCGGTGGCAATCAGGTCCATCCTGAAACTCCTTCACTCATTCGGGGCTTGCAGGCTATGACTCAGGGGTTAGCATTCGGTAACCAAATGCCGAACAAGGGGGATGAAATGCCAAAAGTTGTTATTGTTGGGGCGGCGCGCACGGCGATGGGCGGGTTTCAGGGGGTGTTTTCGGGCGTTCCTGCGGCGGTGTTGGGCGGTGCTGCGATTCGCGCGGCCTTGGGCAATGCCGATCCGGCCTTGGTTGAAGAGCTGTTGATGGGCTGCGTGTTGCCTGCGGGCCAAGGCCAAGCGCCGGCGCGCCAAGCGGGGTTTGCGGCAGGGCTGTCAGATGCGGTGCCTGCGACCACCCTGAACAAGATGTGCGGATCGGGGATGAAGGCCGCGATGATTGCCCATGACCAAATAGCGCTTGGCCAGACCCAGATGATGGTGGCCGGCGGCATGGAAAGCATGACCGAGGCGCCGTATCTGCTGCCCAAGATGCGCGGTGGGGCGCGGTTGGGCCATGCGGCGGCAATCGACCATATGTTTCTGGACGGGTTAGAGGATGCTTATGCCCGCGATAGCAACGGTGGGGGCCGCCTGATGGGCACCTTTGCCGAGGATTGCGCGCAGGCATTTCAATTCAGCCGCGCGGATCAAGACGCCTATGCGCTGGCGTCCCTGACCCGTGCACTGGCTGCGCAAAACAGTGGTGCCTTGGCGTCGGAAATTACGCCTGTCACAGTGACAAGCCGTAAAGGCGATGTGACGGTTGGGGCCGATGAACAACCCGCCCTTGCCCGCCCCGAAAAGATCCCAACCCTGAAACCCGCCTTTCGCAAAGATGGCACGGTGACGGCGGCCAATTCCTCATCCATCTCGGATGGGGCCGCGGCGGTATTGATGGCGTCTGAAACAGCGGCGCGCGCGCAAGCCTTGCCGATCCGCGCCTATGTGATGGGCCACGCCAGCCACGCCCACGCTCCAGCCGATTTTCCGACCGCCCCGGTGCCCGCCGCGCGCAAACTGCTGGACCGGCTGGGCTGGACCAAGGATGACGTAGACCTGTGGGAGGTGAATGAGGCCTTTGCCGTGGTGCCGATGGCGTTTATGCGCGAACTTGATATCCCGCATGACAAGGTGAATGTGAATGGCGGGGCCTGTGCGCTGGGCCATCCGATTGGCGCATCCGGCGCGCGGATTATCGTGACATTGCTGCATGCGCTGGAAGCGCGGGGCCTGAAACGCGGGATTGCGGCGATTTGTATTGGCGGCGGCGAAGGGACGGCGATTGCGATCGAACGCCCCTGAAATGGCACTTCGCCTTTCATCTTGGAAAAAATACCTCACGGGGGTCCGGGGGTGTGAAACCCCCGGCGTCTGCCAGAAAGCAAAACCATGCCAAACTATGCCGAACTGACCCAAACCCTGCACGCGCTGTGCCATGGTGAAACCGACACGGTCGCCCTAATGGCGACAATCGCGTGTGAATTGCACCACGCGCATGCGCTGTCGGATTGGACCGGGTTTTACCGTGTCACAGCGCCCGACTTGCTGAAAATCGGCCCGTACCAAGGCGGTCACGGTTGTTTGGTTATCCCGTTTTCGCGCGGCGTGTGTGGGGCGGCGGCGCGCACCGGGCAGGCGCAACTGGTGCCGGATGTTGATGCCTTTCCGGGCCATATCGCCTGCGCGTCCTCAACCCGGTCAGAACTGGTGTTGCCGGTTTGGAATGGGGCGGGCAGGCTGCTGGGCGTGTTGGATTTGGACAGCAACACCCCCGATGCCTTTACCGAAACCGATGTGACGGAATTGACCCGGCTGCTGGCTGATCTGTTCCATCAGGCCGACTAACCAAAAGTGGGTGCAACCCAACCCCGAAACCAACCCCGGAGCCACCATGTTAATCGCCTTGCACCACATCCAACTCGCCATGCCCCAAGGGGCCGAGGATCAGGCTGCGGCATTTTACGCAGGCATCCTTGGCATGACGCCGGTGCCAAAGCCCAAGGCGCTGGTCGGGCGCGGTGGTGTGTGGTTTGAAACTGGGCCAATCCGCCTGCATCTGGGGGTTGAGACGCCTTTTACCCCCGCCCGCAAAGCACATCCTGCCTTTCAGGTACAAGACCTTGAAACCGTCACCAAACAGCTTGTTTTGGCGGGGTTAGAGACGGTCACCGACCAAGATTTACCCGGCATCCGCCGCATTTACATCCATGACCCCTTTGGCAACCGCATCGAACTGCTAGAGCTGATTTAGGCGGGTGCTTTGGGCACCTCAAACGACGTCTCTTGATCTTTGGTTTCAAGAAATGGAAAGTCGCCGCAACCTATAGTCAAAGGAATGCATGATGGCCAAGATCACCCTGTTGGACGGCGGAATGGGGCAAGAATTGGTCGCCCGGTCAGGTCGCGCGCCGACCAATCTTTGGGCCACCCAAGTGATGTTGGACCAGCCCGCATTGGTCCGCGATATCCATGC
>CBDTUV010000148.1:0-7154 GCA_965363575.1 uncultured Pseudorhodobacter sp.
ATCGCCGCCCCGTCCCAATCGCTCGACGCCGCGCGCACGCGAGCCGAGGCCCAAGGTATCGACGTGCATATCCTAGGTGACGCGCTGGAAGGCGAGGCACGCGAACTGGCGCGCACCCAAACAGCCCTTGCCCTGCAAATCGCCGCCAAACCCCTGACCCGCCCGGTTCTTTTGCTGTCTGGCGGCGAATGCACCGTCACCCGGCGCGGTGATGGCCGCGGTGGGCCGAACGCCGAATACACCCTCGCCTGCGCTTTGGCGCTGAATGGTCACCCCCAAATCCACGTCCTTGCCTGTGACACAGATGGCGTGGACGGGGTCGAAGAAGTCGCGGGCGCCTATGCCGGCCCCGATACCCTTGGTCCTGATACCCTTGGCATCGCCACCCAAACCGGAACCTCTGCCGAACTGGCGCTGGCGCAAAACGACGCCCACAGCTTTTTCAAAGCCGTTGGCGGCCAAATCGTCACCGGCCCCACGCTGACAAATGTCAATGATTTCCGCGCGATCCTGATTATGCCAAAGGCTTAATCATCCCCCGGCACACCGTAAGATGGGGCTGCCCTTGGGTCCATCGCGCGTTGAATATAGGCGTCAAGCTGCGGCTTATAGATGCCCCAAGCCGTCGCCACCGCCTCAATCGGGCAGTCTTCGGTCCAGTCACAGCGCAAGTCGGCCACGGGCCAGCTGACCTTATCCACCAGCTTCATCCCGGCCGAATGCACAGGTCCCGCCTCACCGCCCGCCGCCAACCCGGCCCGCATCGCGGCGATCAACCTGTCGCCCAAATGCCCGCTGCTGGCCAAAAACCCATCGACAATCGCTTGCGGCACGCCCGCATCCCGCAACAAGTTCCCGCCCGACGCCACATTGGGCGCCTGCGCCTCTGCCCAAACCCCCAACGCGTTTGGCCCGGAATGAATGGCCGTTTGCCCTGCCGCATCAACCATCAACACTTGCCGATAGTCCATGAACGTCCCCTGCCCCCGCAACGCCTCCAACGCGCCCTGCGCCGCCAGCCCTTGCGCCAGCAGGTCCAACCCCAATGGCCCCAAACTAGGGTCGGTCACATTCTGCGACGCCACAGCCCCAACCCCTGCCCGCGCATAAGAACAGCGCGCGGCAACAGCGGGCGAGGATGACGCAATGGCCACGCCAAACATCCCCGTATCGGCACATCGGGCTACCAGTGAAAATGTCATGTCACATCATCCGGAATAACGGCCGTGCCATCAATTTCCACCAACCAATTCGGCCTCGCCAGCGCCGTCACCACCAAGCCAGTAGACACAGGATGCACACCTTTCAAATATTCGCCCATCGTGCGGTATACCGCCTCGCGGTGCCGCACATCGGTGACATAGACCACCACCTTGACCAAATGCTCCATCCGCCCGCCGCATTCCTCAATCAGCTGCCGGATATTTTGCATCACCTTATGGGTCTGCTCGACCGGGTCATGGCTGCCAATATCCTGCGCGTCATCCAGATTTTGCGGGCATTGGCCCCGCAGATAAATCGTGCGCCCGCCCGATGTCACAACCGCTTGGCACAGATCATTGTCCAGCTTTTGTTCGGGATAGGTGTCTTTGGTGTTAAACTTGCGGTGCCGATAATGCGCCATTTTACTCTCCATTTTTGTCACTTGGGTGCGGTTTGGTGAAAGTCGCGATAGCTGCGCTGGATGGCAATCTGATCCGCGACATATTTTGCATCATGCCAAACCCCCCAAATAAACGCCGACCCCCGCCGCGACAGCCACGGCAGGCCCAAAAAATACAAACCCGGCTCATCTGACACGCCGCTATGATGCTTTGGCCTGCCATCCGCCCCAAACACATCCACCTGCAACCAGCCATAATCCACCGCATAGCCCGTGGCCCAGACAATCGCGGTGATCCCCTCCGCCGCCAAATCAAGCTGTTCAATCGGGTTGGTCATGCAATCCGGCATAGGCCAAACCTTGCGCGCGTCGGGTTCCTCGGGCAAATCCAGCCCGTGGCGCGTGATATAGGCATCCGCCTCATCCAGCACCGACAGGTAATTCGCATCGCCCCGCGCCACATTCGCCACCAAATCACCGGCCACGCGCAACTTGCCCGCGCCGTAGCTTTGGCTGCGGCCCAGCAGGGTAATCCCCTCGGACGCCAATTTGCGAAAATCAATTGTCACGCCGCCCCGCGCACCACTGACCGCAATCGTCACATGCTCGGTCCCCGGCGTGGGGACTGCGGCATTCCATTTACCCAACACCCCCAACCACCACACATTGTCGCGGCCCCGGTAGCTGCGGGGCGGGCGGTCATGTGGCCCAACCGACAAGTAAACCTTGCGCCCGGCCCGCTGCAATTCATCCGCAATCTGCGCGCCTGATGACCCGGCCCCCACCACCAAAACTGCCCCTTTTGGCAATTGGTCCGGGTTGCGATAGCCCGACGAATGAATTTGAAACACCCCGGCACTCTCTGGCACCAATGCAGGCAGAACCGGTTTTTGAAACGGTCCAGTGGCGGCCACAACCTGATCTGCCTCAATCACCCCGGCTGACGTTTCAACGATAAACCCATCCGAATTGGGTTTGCGCCGCACCGATGTCACATCGACCCCGCAGCGAATAGGCGAATTGATATGCTTGGCATAGGCCTCAAAATAATCCGCAACCCGCTCTTTGCCAACAAAGGCCGCAGGGTCTACGCCTTCAAATTTCAGCCCCGGAAAGCGGTCGTGCCACGCAGGGCCATTGGCCACCAAGCCGTCCCAGCGTTCCGACCGCCAGCGCTCGGCGATTCGGGCGCGTTCCAGCACAATATGCGGGATGCCCTCGCGGGTCAGATGCTCGCTCATCGCGACCCCGGCTTGGCCTGCACCCACCACAAGCGTGTCTATCTTTTCAACGATCATTCCCAACCTCATTCTGCTTGGGCCAAACCATAGCCGAGATTGCCGCGAACAAAAGCCCCATTAGGATTCGGCAAAACTCACCTGCGCATGCCCCAGCGCTGCGATCACCCCGCGCAATTCCGCCAACCCGCTCATCTGCCCAAGGCGTCATCCGTAAACCACTCGTGGTTCTTGGCCTTGATGTCTTCAATCTGCACAGTGATCCGCGCCAAATGGGTGGTCATCGCCGCCGCCGCCGCCTCTGGGTCATTGCGTGCCATCGCATCGCGGATCAAAATATGCTCGGCCAGCGCATGTTGCTGCGACTTGGAATCAAGCGACAGCAGCCGGATCCGGTCCATATGCGCCTTGCAATCGTGGATAATATCCCAAGCATAGCCAACCCCCGACCGCGTACAAATTTCGCGGTGAAACTGTTCATCGAGCGCGTGAAAGGCGCCGCGGTCATTGTCCGCAACCGCAAGCGCTTGGGCGTCAATCAGCCGCGACAGGGCGTCAAAATCCGCCTGCGTCAAAACGCGGCACGCCTCACGGCAAGTATGCGTTTCCAGCGCCGTGCGAATGAACCGCGCCTTCAGAACCGCCGCTTCGGAAATATAGCTCACCATGGTGCTACGCTGGGGGCGGATCTGTAAAAACCCCTGCGCGGCCAAGCGTTTGAACGCCTCGCGCACGGGTTGGCGTGACACACCCAACTGCCCCGAAACCTCGGCCTCCGACAGCTTTGATCCGGGCGGCAGGTCCAGCGTCAGAATACGGGTCTGCACCGCCTCAAACACTTGATCGGCAACCGATGGCCGCGCAACAGGTGCCAGTTTTGGAAACCCTTTTCCCGTCACTATCGCCCCCCCTGCCCCGTTGCCAAACTGCCTCCCTCATCATAACCACAGTTTTTGATTTGCCAACTGGGATATTAGTTGACTAGAATGGCCACGCTGCTAGGTGAGTGAAAAAAGGGAAAGCCAGTGCTAGACAATGACCGCTTGTTCCCAACCGACCCCAGCCTGCGTACGCTCGCGCGTGGCCTTTACAACGGCATCCGCGACCTGCCGATCATCAGCCCGCATGGCCACACAGACCCGCGCTGGTTTGCCGAAAACCAACCCTTTCCAGACCCGGCGCAACTGTTTGTCACCCCCGATCACTACGTCTTTCGGATGCTCCATTCCCAAGGCATCCCGCTCGAATCCTTGGGCATCCCCCGGCTGGATTGTGGTCCGGTTGAACAAGACCCGCGCAAAATCTGGCGCCTGTTTGCGACCAATTTCCACCTGTTCCGTGGCACCCCGTCCCGCATCTGGATCGAACATGCGTTTGAACATGTGTTCGGCATCACCCAACGCTTGGACGCCAGCAGCGCCGATGCGATCTATGACCAAATTGCCCACCACCTCGCCCAACCCGCCTTTCGCCCCCGCGCCTTGTTTGACCGGTTCAACATCGAGGCGATTTCCACCACCGAAAGCCCGTTGGATGATCTGCGCTGGCACAAAATGATCCGCGACAGCGGTTGGGCAGGCAAGGTCGTCACCGCCTACCGCCCCGATGCCGTGGTCGACCCCGACTTTGACGGCTTTGCCCAAAACGTCGAACAGCTCGGCGCATTGACCGGCCATGATGCCACCACATGGACAGGCTATCTTGCCGCCCACCGCACCCGCCGCGCGTTTTTCAAAACCTTTGGCGCCACCTCCTCTGACCACGGCCACCCCACCGCCCGGACCGAGGATCTGCCCCAAGACGTGGCCGCCACCTTGTTCGACCGCGCCCTGCAAGGCAAATGCACGGGCGATGAGGCCGATATGTTTCGCGGCCATATGCTGACCGAAATGGCAAGGATGAGCGTTGATGACGGCCTCGTCCTGCAAATCCACCCCGGGTCTTTCCGCAACCATTCTGCACAAATCATGGCCCGCTTTGGCCGCGACAAAGGGTTCGATATCCCGACCCGCACCGATTACGTTCACGCGCTGCGCCCCATGCTGAATGCCGTTGGCCACCGCACGGACCTAACGATCATCGTCTTTACCCTTGATGAAACCAGCATCCCGCGCGAACTGGCCCCGCTTGCTGGCGTCTATCCTGCGCTGAAACTTGGCCCCCCGTGGTGGTTCCATGACAGCGCCGAAGGGATGCGGCGGTTCCGCGAAACCGCGACCGAAACTGCGGGCTTTTACAACACTGTCGGCTTTAACGATGACACCCGCGCCTTTTGCTCTATCCCTGCGCGCCATGATGTGGCCCGCCGGGTCGATTGCGCTTTTCTCGCCACGCTGGTTGCCACGGGCCGCCTGCACCCCGATGATGCGCCCGAGGTGGCCCATGACCTTGCCTACCGCCTTGCAAAAACCGCTTACAAACTATGACCCGCTTAATCAGGATACCGCGATGCTGACCACATTCCCCATTGTCCAACTCGACAGCCATGCCTCACGCCAAGTGCTGGCCGACAGCCCTGCGCTGATGGTTGTCGCCTTTACCTTTACCGCAGGCGGGGTTGGCAAATTGCACAGCCATCCGCATGTGCAATCCACCTATGTGCAAAGCGGGCAGTTCGTGTTCACCGTGAATGGCGTGGACACGGTGGTCGGTACGGGCGACAGCTTTGTCATCCCGTCCAACGCCGACCACGGGTGCCGGTGCATTGCTGACGGCCAGCTGATCGACACGTTCACCCCTCGCCGCGATGATTTTCTTTAACCGCCCGATGTTCTAAACCGTCAAAGGAATACCCAAATGCTGACCGTTCAAACCCGCCACGCCATTCACCAAGACCACGCCAAGGGCATGGATACCGCCACCTTGCGCCAGCATTTCCTGACCGAAGGCCTGTTTGCCGATGGCGAAATCCGCCTTGTTTACACCCATTACGACCGCTTCACGATGGGTGCTGCCGTCCCCGCAGGCGGCTCGCTTACGCTGGACAAGGTTGCTGAAACCCACACCCCGTCTTTCCTTGATCGCCGCGAAATGGGCATCGTGAATATCGGCGCAGCAGGCACCGTTTCGGCAGCGGGCGAGACCTACGCCATGAACAACGGCGATGTGCTTTATCTTGGCATGGGGTCTGGGCCTGTCACCTTTGCGGGCGCGGGTCGTTTCTACATCACCTCGGCCCCCGCGCATCGCACTTGCCCCTCGCGGCTGGTTACCGTCGCACAGGCCAAAGAGGTCAATCTGGGCGCCCCTGAAACCTCAAACCAGCGCACCATCCGCCAGTTTATCCACCCACTTGTGATGGACAGCTGCCAATTGGTCTTGGGCTATACCGCCCTGCACAATGGCTCGGTTTGGAACACCATGCCCGCCCACACCCATGACCGCCGGATGGAGGCGTATCTGTATTTCGGCATGACGGCGCAGGCCCGCGTGTTGCACCTGATGGGCGAACCAACCGAAACCCGCCATATGTTTATCGCTAATGAACAAGGCGTTTTGTCGCCACCTTGGTCCATCCATTCGGGCGCAGGCATCGGGGCCTATCAATTCATCTGGGCGATGGCCGGCGACAACGTCGATTTCACCGATATGGACATGCTGGAACCGGGGGATCTGCGATGACCAACCTCTTTTCCCTTGATGGTCGTCGCGCGCTTGTCACGGGTGCCAATACTGGCATCGGCCAAGCGATTGCCGTGGGGCTTGCCGCCGCTGGTGCATCAGTGGTTTGCGCAGGCCGCAGGCCTTGCGATGAAACCGTGGCGCAGATCACCGCAGCGGGGGGTCACGCCTCCTCTATCCTCGTCGATTTCACCGACCCGATGGCAGGCCAATCCCTGTTTGCTGGCCAAGGTTTTGATATCCTTATCAACAACGCAGGCATCATCCGCCGCAATGATGCGGTCGATTTTACCGAATCTGATTGGGACGCGGTGATGGACGTGAACCTAAAGGCGCTGTTTTTCACCACCCAAGCCTTTGCTCGCGAAATCCTCGCCACCAAAGCAAAAGGTCGCGTGGTCAACATCGCGTCCCTTTTGTCATTCCAAGGCGGCATTCGCGTGCCGTCCTACACCGCGTCCAAACACGGGGTGGCAGGCCTGACGAAACTGCTGGCGAATGAGTGGGCGGCAAAAGGCATCAACGTCAACGCCGTGGCGCCGGGGTATATTTCGACAAACAACACGCAGGCCTTGCGCGCCGATCCCATCCGCAACGCCGCCATTTTGGACCGTATCCCCGCAGGCCGTTGGGGTGACCCCGCCGATATCGCAGGTGCTGTCACATATCTTTGCACCCCTGCCGCCGCCTAT
>CBDTUV010000149.1:0-7132 GCA_965363575.1 uncultured Pseudorhodobacter sp.
ACGCATGAGGTGTCGGTGATCGCGGCGCGCGGCCTTGATGGGTCCGTTTCGGCCTATGATCCCGGTGAAAACGTCCACCGCGCTGGCATTTTGCACAGCACCACCATCCCGGCCAAACTGACGCCCAGCCAGCGCACCGATGCCGTGCTGCTGGCGGCCCGCATCCTGAACGCGCTCGACTATGTGGGCGTGATGGGGGTCGAACTTTTCGTGACCGCCCAAGGCCTGATCGTCAATGAAATCGCGCCTCGTGTGCATAATTCCGGGCATTGGACGCAAAATGGCTGCGCCGTCGATCAGTTTGAACAGCACATCCGCGCGGTCGCAGGCCTGCCTTTGGGCGATGGGTCACGCTTTGCCGATGTGACCATGGAAAACCTGATTGGCGATGATATCGCCCGCCTGCCCGCCCTTTTGGCCGAGAAAAACGCAGCCCTGCATATGTATGGCAAGCCTGAGGCGCGGCCGGGCCGCAAGATGGGCCATATTAACCGCATCACGCGCGGCATTGCCTAGCGCCCAAAGTCCCACCGCGCGGGCCATCAGGTCAAAGATCGCCGCATCATCTGCTCTCTGCTGCGACGCCGCAATCAGGGCCACGAAATTCCTGTAATCTCCAACTCGACATTGCCCGCAGGCCGCCGCCAGATCACGACATCGCCGCTCTGCGCGCCAATCAATGCCCGCCCCAGCGGGGCGTGCGCCGAGATCAGGCCCTGTGCCGCGTCCGCCTCATCCTCGCCGACAATCTGATACTGTGCGGGCACGCCATCGGCATCAATCACGTCAATCACATGACCGAACCGAACCGCATCACAGGCCTGCGGATCCGGTAAAATTGGAATCGCCGTTTTCAGGCGTGTCTCAAAATAGCGAATGTCGCGCTCTGCCGCGGCCTCAGGCAGACGGTCCAGCCTTTCGGCCCGCGCGCGCAAGGTGCCAAGCCGCGCTTGCGCCTCGGCCAAGGCCGCCTGCAACTGCGCCAAGCCGCGCAAAGTGACGTAATTGGGGTGCGCACTGACCGGCAGGTCGGGCAAGGGCGTGTTGTCCGGTCCATCCTCTTTTACAAACGCTCGGCTCATCGTACAATCAACTCCAACGGATCATAAAGCATCGCGCCATCCCATGTCGCCTCGGGCAGGCTGTCCGGTTTGTACCTGATCCCCGCCATCTCGGCGCGGGTGAAAAACCGCCGCTCGGTCACAATGCCTTCCGGATCGCACCACCCTGCATCCAAAGCACCCGCAACAATCTGGCAGCGGAAATACACATCGACCTGATGAAACCCACGCTCTGGCGCGTGAAACTCATTCACCAAAACCGGCGCACCAACGGTGATCCGCAGCCCGGTTTCCTCATGCACCTCACGGATCAAATTCTCGGGCAAGCTGCTTCCAAGGTTCACCCCACCGCCGGGCGCACACCACAGATCCGAAACGCCGCCCCCATAGGCATTGACCATCAATAGCCGATCTTGCTCCAAGATCAACGCTCTAACAGCCAAACGAGGGGTACGTGGTTTCATTTCGCTACGCTGGCGCGCGCGGTGGGATTTGTCCAGTCCCAAGGCCGTTGCCGCATTGCAAATCACACCTAAATGCGCAACGCTCCGGCCATGAAAACCCTAGCCCTTCTCGCAATGCTCGCGCCGCTTTCCCTTGCGGCACAAACACCCGATTGCGTTGTGCTTTTGCACGGGCTTGCACGCGGCGAAAACTCTTTGCTGGCGATGGAGGCGTCGCTCTCCGCCCAAGGGTTTCGCGTGGTCAACCAAGGCTATCCCTCGACCGAGGCGCCCATCGCAGAACTGGTCACCGAAAACGTGATCCCCGCCGTGGCAAGCTGCGGCGCGGCGCGCACCCATTTCGTGACCCATTCCATGGGCGGCATCCTAACGCGCGCCTACCTCGCGCGCACCCGTCCCGACAACATGGGGCGGGTCGTGATGCTGGCCCCACCCAACCACGGGTCCGAACTGGTGGACATCTTGGGCGATCTGTCGCTGTTTCAATGGATCAACGGCCCTGCAGGCGACCAGCTTGGCACCGAAGTTACGTCTTTGCCCAACCAACTGCCCCGCCCTGATTATCCGCTTGCCATCATCGCAGGCAACCGCAGCCTGAACCCCGCCGCCTCCGCCCTGATTGACGGGTCAGACGATGGCAAAGTCTCGGTCGACAGCACCAAATTGGACGGAATGACTGCTCATCTTACCCTGCCCGTCACCCATACGTTCATGATGCTGAACCCTATGGTCATCGCGCAAACCGTGCTGTTCTTGCGCCAAGGCCAGTTTAACGCAGACCTCACATGGGCCGATGCGGTGCAAATCTCACTTGGTATAGAACAGGTTACGGACGTTTTATCGCCGTGACGGCCGCGCCACGCTGGCCAATGCAACTCCGCCCAAAACCACGGCTGCCGCCACCATAAACCGCCAACCCAACGGCTCCCCCAACCAAACAGCCCCCGCTAACGCCGCCAAAATCGGCACCGAAAGTTGGGCGGCCCCCGCCCGCGCCGCCCCCAATTGCGGCACCACGGCATACCACAAAGCATAGCCCATCCCCGAGGTGACCGCCCCCGAGATCACGGCCAAACCAACGCCAAAGCCGGTCAATGCAGCCCAATCAAACCGCCACACAGCCACCGCCAAAACCACAGGCACGGCCAAGCAAAAATTGGCCGCCGTTGCCGCCAGCGGGTCGCACGCGCCCCGGCCCGCCAGCGAATAAATCCCCCAGCCCACACCCGCCGCCGCCATCATTGCCGCAGGTGCGACGGCCACGGCTTGCCCTGCAGGCGACACCAACCAAACCAACCCGGCAAAGGCCAAACCTGCCCCCAACCACCGGGTTGCAGGCACATCCTCGCGCGCAATCACCGCCCCGCCAAACATCGTGATCTGCACCATGCCAAACAGGATCAATGCGCCAATACCAGCCGCTAAATCCACATAAGCCAATGAAAATCCGAACAAATACACAAGTAGGCCAAACACCCCGGCCCCGCGCCCAGACCACCCCGCCCAAACAGGCCCGCGCCGCCACACCACCAACAGCGCCAAGGCCGCAGCCCCGGCAAGCAATCGCACAACCGCAAAATCCACGGGGTCCATCGCGGCTTGGGTCACAGCCATCCGGTTTAACACCGAATTGGCCGCAAAAGCCGCCATCGCCAAACCCGTCAACCACACCAAGCGCATCTCACCCACCATCCTACAGGAAACAAAAATCGGGGGCATCGAACCCCCGCTTTTTGTGTTGGCGCCAACCTTACCGCCGGTTCACAAAAAGAAAAACCGCACCATTTCATCTTGGCACAAATACCTAAAAACCTATCTCACCAAGACCTAAAATGCGAAAAAGGGCACCCGCAAAGGTGCCCTTTCCCAGTCGTCCCACGGATGGGGCGCGATGTTATCATGCAAGCATGATTTACATCATGCCGCCCATACCACCCATGCCGCCCATGCCGCCCATGTCACCGCCGCCGCCGCCAGCGCCATCTTTCGAAGGCTTGTCAGCGATCATCGCTTCGGTGGTAATCAGCAAGGATGCAACCGATGCCGCGTCTTGCAACGCGTGACGCACAACCTTGGCCGGGTCGATAACACCAAACTTGAACATGTCGCCATATTCGTCGGTCTGGGCGTTATAGCCGAACTTAGGATCATTGGACTCGCGCACCTTGCCAGCCACAACCGAACCATCAACACCAGCGTTCTGTGCGATCTGGCGCAGCGGTGCCTCAAGTGCCTTGCGAACGATCGCAATGCCACGGGTCTGGTCAGCATTGGCGCCTTCAAGACCGATAAGCGACTTGCCAGCCTGAACCAGCGCCACACCACCGCCAACGACAACACCTTCTTGCACGGCCGCACGGGTCGCGTTCAAAGCGTCATCAACGCGGTCTTTGCGCTCTTTCACTTCGATTTCCGACATGCCACCAACGCGGATCACAGCAACACCGCCGGCCAATTTGGCCACACGCTCTTGCAGTTTCTCTTTGTCATAGTCGCTTGTGGTCTCTTCGATCTGGGTACGGATCTGGGAAACGCGTGCTTCGATCTCGGCCTTCTCGCCAGCACCATCAATAATGGTGGTCGCGTCCTTGGTGATGGTCACTTTCTTGGCGCTGCCAAGCATGTCCATGCCAACATTTTCCAGCTTCATGCCAAGGTCATCAGAGATCACCTGACCACCGGTCAAGATCGCGATGTCTTGCAACATTGCCTTACGACGATCGCCAAAGCCCGGAGCTTTCACAGCTGCGATCTTCAACCCGCCGCGCAGCTTGTTCACAACCAAGGTGGCAAGGGCTTCGCCTTCAACATCTTCAGAAATGATCAACAGCGGCTTCTGGCTCTGAATAACCTGCTCCAGCAAGGGAACCATTGGCTGCAAGGAAGACAGTTTCTTCTCGTGCAACAGGATAATCACGTCTTCCAGCTCGACAATCATCTTGTCTGGGTTGGTGACGAAGTAAGGCGACAGGTAACCACGATCAAACTGCATGCCTTCAACGACTTCAGTTTCGGTTTCCAGACCCTTGTTCTCTTCGACGGTGATAACACCCTCGTTGCCAACCTTCTGCATCGCATCCGCGATCTGGCGGCCAATTTCGACCTCGCCATTTGCAGAAATCGTGCCGACCTGTGCCACTTCAGCCGAATCCGAAACCGGACGTGCCGCTGCTTTGATCGCTTCCACAACCTTGGATGTTGCAAGGTCGATGCCGCGCTTCAAATCCATTGGGTTCATGCCGGCAGCCACGGCCTTCAGGCCTTCGATGATGATGGCTTGGGCCAACACGGTCGCAGTGGTGGTGCCGTCGCCAGCCTCATCATTGGTCCGGGAAGCAACTTCCTTGACCATCTGTGCGCCCATGTTTTCGAACTTGTCGGAAAGCTCGATTTCTTTGGCAACCGTTACACCGTCTTTGGTGATGCGCGGTGCGCCAAAGGACTTGTCGATCACGACGTTGCGGCCTTTCGGGCCCAAAGTCACCTTTACCGCGTTGGCAAGGATGTTAACGCCGCGCAACATACGGTCACGGGCATCGGTATCAAATTTGACGTCCTTAGCAGCCATTTTGCTTGCTCCAGTTTGTCTTGAATTTCAGTTGATAAAGCGAATGGAAATCAGGCGTAAGGTGGGCAAAACCCACCGCTTACATCACCCGATGATCCCCATAATGTCGCTTTCTTTCATGATCAGAAGCTCTTTGCCTTCCAGCGTCACTTCTGTGCCCGACCATTTGCCGAACAACACGCGGTCGCCAATCTTGACCGACGGCGCAATCAGCTCACCGCTGTCTTTGCGCGCGCCTTCGCCCAGTGCGATAACTTCGCCCTCGGCTGGCTTTTCTTTTGCGGTGTCTGGGATGATCAGGCCGCCCTTGGTTTTATCTTCGCCTTCGATGCGGCGAACCAACACTCGGTCATGCAGCGGTTTAAATGCCATCTGTGAACACTCCCTTAGGTTCCAGGTTAAAATCGCGTTAGCACTCAATCGTATCGAGTGCTAACACCCGCTATCTAGGCACCCTGCCAAAAACTGTCAACCACACCCCCCACAAAATTTTGCGGCAAATGAACAAGATTTTTCAAAACCGTCATCCGCTTGACCCTGCCTGCCCCCGCATGGCAGGTTCGCGAATATCCCACAGCACCAAAGGCCGCCTCATGTTGTTTCGCTTTGCCCTTGCGGCCACCTTCTGCGCAGTCTTTGCTACTGCCTCCGCCGCGCAATGTGTGGGTGAAAACCTGATCGACGCGCTGTCAGCCCCCGACCGCGCAGCCCTGATGACCGCCGCCCACGCCGAACCCTATGCAACGGGCAATCTGTGGCTGGCCACGCGCGGCACCGATACGCTTTATATCGCAGGCACCTACCACCTTGATGACCCGCGCCACACCGCCATAATGTCCACCACCCTGCCCTATCTTGACCAGTCCAAAACCCTGCTGGTTGAGGCTGGGCCAAAAGAGCAGGCCGCCTTGCAGCAAAAACTCGCCACCGATCCGGGTGCGATGATGGATATGGCAGGCTCCAACCTACAGTCCTTGCTTGCGCCCGCCGATTGGGACCAGCTCACCGCTGCCCTTTTGCAACGTGGCATCCCTTCGTCGCTGGCCGACAAACTGCGGCCTTGGTTTGTGTCGATGATGCTGTCGATCCCGCCCTGCGCCTTGCAATTGGCCGCAGCGGGTGGGGGCTTGGACAAACGCCTCATCGATGCGGCCACCGACCGCGCCATTCCCATCATGGCGCTTGAACCCTTTGACACGGCGCTTGGCCTGTTCGATGGCTTGTCGACTGACGAACAAATCCTGATGATCCGCAACGCGCTGCAAGTCGAACCGCAATCCGGCGATTTCCTGACCACCACCGCCGATGCCTTCTTTGCCGGCGAAAGCCGCGTGATATGGGAGTTTTCGCGCCGCATCGCCAATGCCATCCCCGGTGCCACCCCTGAAAAAACCGATGCCGATTTTGCCCATGCCGAACAGACCCTGATGGCCGACCGCAACATCGCGTGGATCCCCAATATCATGGCGGCCCTGCAAAACGGCCCGGCCTTTGCCGCATTTGGCGCCCTGCATCTGTCGGGCAAAGACGGTGTTTTGGCGCTGCTGGAACGCCAAGGCTTTACCATCACCCCCATGCCAAACTGACCAATCCCCTTGCCACACCTGCCCAGCGCCGCTACGACTTGGGCTGAACAAACAAGGAACGCCGTCGATGGTATCACCCAGAACACGCGGCATCCTTTTCGTCACCGCATCCGCTATCGCGTGGAGCACGACAGGCCTGTTCACCAGCATCCTACCGCTGGATGCGGCGACCATGCTGGTCTGGCGCGGGGCGTTCGGCGCGCTGGGGCTGATCGCGGTGATCGCGCTGTTTCGGCTTGATGGTGGGCTGAAAGGTTTTGCCAAAATGGGGGCTGCGGGTTGGGCCTATGCGGTGCTTTCGGGCGCAGGCATGATCTGCTTTATAGCAAACCTGCGCCTAACCACAGTCGCCCATGTGGCCATCATCTATGCCGCCGTCATCAGCGCGCTGGCGGCCTTGCTTTGCCGCAGCCCCTGCCGTGACACCCCCACAACTCGGCATCCTCGCCGCCT
>CBDTUV010000150.1:0-7126 GCA_965363575.1 uncultured Pseudorhodobacter sp.
GTTACTGCGCGCAACACGGCTGTGGGCCACATCGCCGCAAATGGCCACGGTCAAGCGCTGAATCCGGCCTTTGGCGCGGCGGATGGTCAGCGCATCCAACAGCGCCTGTGTGGGGTGTTCATGCCGCCCGTCGCCAGCGTTCAACACGGCGCAATTCACTTTTTCGGCCAACAAGTTAACCGCCCCCGATGCACCGTGGCGGACCACTAGCAAATCGGGATGCATGGCGTTCAGCGTCAGCGCCGTATCAATCAACGTCTCGCCCTTTTTGACACTCGACTGCGCGACTGACATGTTCATCACATCCGCCCCCAGCCGTTTGCCCGCCAATTCAAAGCTGGCCTGCGTGCGGGTAGAGTTTTCAAAGAACATGTTGATCTGGGTCATCCCCGCCAGCGCATCGGATTTCTTTATCGAGCGGCGGTTCAAATCGACGTATTTATCGGCCAAATCAAGGATGGCACGAATCTCATCCGGGGCGAGGTGCTGGATCCCCAGCAAATGACGTGCGCGAAAACTCATGTCTGCCTCCCCAATCTGACGGCGGTCTGGCCTTGGGGTCGCTTATGCCAAAGCAGGGCTGCAGGGGCAACGCTGAATTCACGTCTGCCCCATGCTGCGGCTTTGCCAGCGCTTGCCCTGCCAATGGCGGGGCCATAGTCTGGCCGCATGGGAATCGATACCAACATTGCCGATTATGACTGGACCGCAGCGCTGGCCGCCCTTGCGTGGCAGGCAGAGCTTGGCGTGACCGAAGTGATGGTTGAGGTGGCGATTGACCGCTACGCCTTGCCAGAGCGGCAAGAGCCGGTGCTGGCAAAGGCAAAACCTGCAGCCCCCGTCGTGCATGAATTGGCCAAGCCGGATGTTGTGCAGGCGGCAAAGGTTGGGGCCAGTGCCTGCGCGGATTTGGCGGCATTGCGGGCAACCTTGGCGGCGTTTGACCATTGCGAGTTGAAAAAAGGCGCGCGGGATTTGGTCTTTGCGGATGGCAACCCACAGGCCGCGCTGATGGTGATCGGCGATGCGCCGGGGCGCGATGATGTGGTTGCGGGCAAGCCGTTTATGGGTACGGCCGGGCAGTTGATGGACAAGATGTTGGCCGCGATCGGGCTTGCGCGCGGGAATGAGGATGCTGCGACATCAGCCTATTTGACCAATGTTTTGCCATGGCGCCCCCCCGCCGACCGCGATGCCACCGAGGAAGAAATCGCGATGATGCGACCGTTTTTGGCGCGTCACATCGCGTTGGTCAAACCCCGTGTGGTCATCGCGATGGGCAATACGGCATGCGCGGCGCTATTGGGCGAAGGCAGTGTGGCGCGCTTGCGGGGCACTTGGGCCAAGGCCGAAGGGGTGCCGGTGATGCCCATGACCCACCCTGCCGATTTGCTGCGCAACCCTGCGGCCAAGCGTGAGGCTTGGGCGGATTTGCTGGCCGTTCAGGCGCGGTTGACCGAATGATCCCGGTGGACAGCTTTACACTTCTCACCTTTGTGCCAGCGGCGCTTGCGCTGAACCTGACACCGGGTGCGGATATGATGTTCAGCTTGGGCCAAGGGTTGCGGTCGGGACCACAGGCGGCTGTTGCGGCGGCGGCGGGGATAACGGCGGGCGGTATGGTGCATGTCACTTTGGCGGGCTTGGGCCTTGGGGCCTTGGTTGCCGCCCATCCGGGGCTGTTTGATGCGATCCGTTGGGTTGGCGTTGCGTATTTGCTGTGGCTGGCCGTGCAAAGCCTGCGCCAAACCACCCTGAACCGATCGCGCGCGCCCGTGTTGTCGCCCCTGCAGGCGTTTCGCGATGGCGCGCTGGTCAACTTGACCAATCCCAAGGTGATCCTGTTCACCCTTGCCTTTATCCCACAATTTGTGGACCCCACACGCGGCACGGTCCTAGTGCAATTTCTGATTTTTGGTGCCGTGATCGGGGTTGGCGGCATGATCGTCAACGGCGCCGTTGGGGTTTTTGCCGCAGGTCTTGGCCGCCATCTTGCCACCTCGCCACGCTTTGCCCGCACACTCGGGCTGGTCAGTGCCGGAATTTTCGCCGCCCTCGCCCTGCGGCTTGCCCTTTTGCAAAAGGCTTGAACCCTATGTCACGCATTGATGAAACCAAACCCTTCATGCCTGTGCGGATTGCCGTGTTGACCGTGTCAGACACGCGCCAAAGCGGCGATGACAAATCGGGCGACACGCTGGTCGCGCGCTTGACCGAGGCCGGGCATCTTCTGGCCGCGCGGACCATCATCCGCGATGAACGGGCCGAGATTGCGAGCCAGTTGCGCGATTGGTGCGCCGACCCGGATATCGACGTGATCTTGTCAACCGGTGGCACAGGCCTGACAGGGCGCGATGTGACGGTTGAGGCGCACCGCGATGTCTATGAGAAGGAGATTGAGGCGTTTGGCACCGTGTTCACCTTGATTTCCATGCAAAAAATCGGCACCTCGGCAGTGCAAAGCCGGGCCACAGGCGGCGTTGCAAATGGCACCTATCTGTTCGCGTTGCCGGGCAGTCCGGGCGCCTGCCGCGATGCTTGGGATGAGATTTTGCGCTGGCAGTTGGATTATCGGCACCGGCCCTGCAATTTTGTAGAAATCATGCCGCGACTGGATGAGCATCAGCGCCGCAAATAGCCCCAAAGTTTTTTGCCCTTCTGCGACGGAAACCTGTCTTTGCCACGTTTAAGACCAAAAGGCGTGTTTTTCATCCACGCGCCCGTTTCAGGCGTATAGTTATTCAGATCCCTGCCGGAGTGTGCATATGCGGTTTTTCAGACGGTCACTGACCGGGCTTTTTATTCTGGCACTGACGCTGGGCTTGCTTGCAATGGCGGGCCAAACCATCCGCGCGGCTTTTGAGGCAAAAATGGCCGACAGTGGGCCGGGTCAACCTGCGCGTGAGCGGGTGTTTTCAGCCAATGTGCTGACAGCCGTTCAGACCGATTTTGCCCCGGTTCTGACAGCCTTTGGCGAAATCAGATCGCGCCGCACTTTGGAATTGCGCTCGCCGCGTGCAGGTACGGTGATCGCGCTTGGTGACGGCGTCGAAGATGGGGCCGCTGTGCGCGCGGGCCAATTGTTGCTGCGGCTTGACCCGGCAGATGCCACCGCCGCGCGCGACCTTGCAAAATCCGACATGGCACGCGCCGAGGCAGAGTTGCGCGATGCCGACCGTGCGCTTTTGCTGGCCCGCGATGATGTGGCCGCCGCCCAAGCCCAAGCCGATCTGCGCGCACAGGCCTTGTCGCGACAGATTGACCTTGAAAAACGTGGTGTAGGGTCGGCTTCGGCAGTTGAAACCGCAGCCCTTGCGGCCTCATCCGCCGATCAAGCCGTGCTGTCACGCAGATCCGCCCTTGCGGCGACCGAGGCGCGGTTGGACCAAGCCAAAACCGCCTTGTCCCGCCAAGCGATCACTTTGGCCGAGGCCGAGCGCGCCTTGCGCGATACTGAACTCTTTGCCGGGTTTGACGGGGTGCTAAGCGGTATTTCCACCGTTCCGGGCCGCATTCTGGGCAGCAATGAACGGATTGGCGATCTGATTGATCCCACGGCGCTTGAAGTGTCCTTCCGCCTGTCCACCGCGCAATTTGCGCGGTTGATTGATAGCAATGGACAGTTGATCCCCACAGATGTGACAGCCGCGCTAGAGGTTTCGGGGGCCGAACTTGTGGCCACAGGCCGATTGGCGCGCGTGGGCGCTGCGGTGGGCGAAGGGCAAACGGGGCGTTTGGTCTATGCCACGCTGACGTCTGCCCCCGGATTTCGCCCCGGTGATTTTGTGACCGCGCGGGTGGCCGAACCTGTGCTGACATCCATCGTCGTGCTGCCCGCCAGTGCTTATGGGGCCGATGGCACCGTGCTGGCCGTGGGCGATGACGACCGGTTGGAAACCCTGCCTGCACAATTGTTGCGCCGCCAAGGCGATCAGGTGATTTTGGCCGCCAGCGGCCTTGCCGGGCGCGATGTGGTGCGCGAATTGTCGCCGCTGTTGGGCGCTGGGATCAAGATCAAACCCGTGCGCCCCGCAGCACAAACCGATGTGCAAACCCAAGCCGCAGCGCAGCCCGAATTCATAGATCTTACCCCCGAACGGCGTGCAGCCTTGATCGCCTATGTCGAAGGAAATGACCGGATGCCCGCCGAGGCGAAAGCACGCATCCTTGCGCAATTGGCCGAAGAAAAAGTGCCCGCCCGCGTGATTGAGCGGCTGGAAAGCCGGATGGGGGGCTAGACCATGGCACAGCCGCAAAAAGACGCACAAAGCGGACCCATACAGAGCGGGCGGGCCAAGGGGATTTTATCCTACTTTACCCGCCACCACACGCTGTCCAATTTGGTGCTGGCGGTGATGATTGTGGCCGGGCTTGCGGCGGCAAGCCGGATCAGGGCGCAGTTTTTTCCTGATGTGATTATATCAGAGGTAACGGTGTCCACCACCTGGGATGGGGCCGGCGCCGAAGATGTAGACCAAGCGATTGTTCAGGTGCTGGAACCTGCGCTGCTGACAGTCGATGGTGTGACCGATGCGACCTCGCTTGCCTCCGAAGGGTCGGCGCGGATCATACTGGAATTTGAACCCGGCACCGATTTGACCCAAGCCAGCGAGGATGTGCAATCGGCAGTCGACAGCATCCGCACCTTGCCCTCGGATGCCGATGATCCAGTGGTGCGGCGCGGCGCGTGGCGCGACCGGGTGACGGATGTCGTTATCACCGGCCCCGTGGCGGTTGATCAACTGGGCCGCTTTGCCGATGAATTTGTGGCGCGCCTGTTTGACCAAGGCATCACCCGCACCACGATCCAAGGCCTCGCTGACCCCGAAATCATGGTTGAGGTGCAATCGGTCAACCTGATCCGCCATGATGTGACCATGTCCGAGATTGCAGCGGCGATTGGGGCTGCCACCCAATCGGCCCCTGCAGGCGAGGTGGGCGGCGGTGCCTCACGCGTGCGTACCGGGCAAGAGGCACGAAGCGCCGATCAAATCCGCGCCGTTGTGCTGCGCCAAGCCAGTGATGGCACCACCCTGACCGTAGGCGATGTGGCCTCGGTGCGCAGAGAACCCGCTGATCGTGGTCGGGCAGCTTTTGTCGGCGCGAACCCGGCCGTGACCGTGCGGATTGACCGGAATGATACGGGTGACGCGATCCGGATGCAGGCCAATGTGCAAACGGTGGTCGATAAAATGACGCCGCTCTTGCCGCCCGAGGTCAAGGTGGAACTCGTCCGCGCGCGGGCCGAATACATCTCGGCCCGGCTGGAATTGCTGCTCGACAATGCGGCGATGGGCTTGGGGCTGGTCGTCGCCTTGTTGTTTTTGTTCTTGAATGTCCGCACGGCCTTGTGGGTCGCTGCGGGGATTCCGGTGTCGTTGCTGGCGGCCGTGGCGATCATGTATGCCTTTGGCCTGACCATCAACATGATCTCTTTGTTTGCGCTGATCATCACCTTGGGCATCGTGGTGGACGATGCGATTGTCGTTGGTGAACACGCCGATTTCCGCGCGCGCCATCTTGGCGAATCCGCGATTGAGGCCTCGGAAAACGCGGCCAGCCGAATGGCGATGCCGGTCATCGCCTCCACCCTGACCACGGTCATTGCCTTTGCGGGGCTGATTACAATTGGCGGGCGTTTTGGCACCCTGATTGCGGATATTCCCTTCACCGTCATCGCGGTGTTGATGGCAAGCCTTGTGGAATGTTTTTTGATTTTGCCCAATCACATGGCCCATGCCTTGCGCGCCGCGCGCGATGAGGCGTGGTATGATTGGCCCTCGCGCCAGATGAACAAAGGTTTGCAATGGCTGATCCGGGTTGCGGTGCGCCCGCTCATCGCACTCGTCATTCGCGGGCGAACGGTCACAATTGCGCTCGCCGTGTTTTTGCTGGCAACCCAAGCCGCCCTGTTCATCAGCGGTGATCTGAAATTCCGCTTCTTCAACTCACCCGAGCAAGCCTCGGTTTCGGGCAATTTCTCGATGCTGCCTTCGGCCTCACGCGATGATACGATGGCGATGATGCGCGAATTGCAGCGCGCCGGCGATGCTGTGACCGCGCGCTACACAGCAGAACATGGGCGCAACCCTGCGACCTTTGTCATGGCTGAGATTGGCGGCGGAAGCGGGCGTGGTCTGTCCAGTGCCGGCACCAAGGATGCGGACCTGCTGGGCGGCATTGCGATGGAACTGATCGACCCCGATGATCGCACTTATACCTCTTCGGCCTTTGTGGCCGACCTGCAAGATGAGGTGGTGCCCCATCCTTTGCTAGAGGAACTCAGCTTTCGCGGCGGGCGTTTTGGTCCTGGTGGCGACGCGCTTTCAGTCGATATTTCGGGTGCAGACACCACCACGCTCAAGGCCGCTGCCGAAGCGTTGAAAACCGCGATGGCCCCTTTCTCCGAGGTTTCGGCCCTGGAAGACAGCCTTGCCTATGACAAAGAAGAGCTGATCTTGTCACTGACCCCGCAAGGCCAGGCTTTGGGCTTTGCGATTGACACATTGGGCAGCACCTTGCGCGCGCGGCTGAACGGGATAGAGGCTGCGACCTTCCCCGATGGTCCACGCACCGCCACGGTCCGGGTGGAACTGCCGCAATCGGAACTGACCGCCGATTTTCTTGAAAGCACAGTGCTGCGGGCAGGACCGGGGGTCTATGTCCCTTTGGGCGATATTGTAACGGTTGAACGCCGTTCCGGCTTTTCCACCATTCGCCGCGAAAACGGGCTGCGCATTGTCACCGTTTCGGGCGATATTGCCGAGGATGACCCGGCCCGCGCCGCCGAAGTGCAGCGCGCCCTCACCGAGTATATCTTGCCAAAACTGGAACGAGATTTCGGCGTCACCACTCGCCAATCGGGGCTGGCCGAGCAAGAACGCGACTTTTTGGGCGACGCGGCCTTGGGTCTGATCTTTTGTTTGTTGGGGATTTATATGGTGCTGGCATGGGTCTTTGCCAGCTGGACAAGGCCGATAGTGGTTATGGCTGTCATCCCCTTTGGTCTGATCGGCGCGATTTACGGACATGCCGCTTGGGACGTGCCACTGTCGATGTTTTCGATCGTTGGCATGATCGGGATGGCAGGCATTATCATCAACGATTCCATTGTCTTGGTATCCAC
>CBDTUV010000151.1:0-7091 GCA_965363575.1 uncultured Pseudorhodobacter sp.
TGCCGCGCTGCCATTGGCGGCCAGTTTTTCGCCGAAATGTCAGACGCCCCCCCCTGGCACCTGCGCAAGCGCACGTTTAACGGCAAAACCACCCCCAATGATGCCTGCATGGATCAAGGCCAATGCTGCCATGAGTGTGAGGCCGACCGCTTGTGAAAGCTTGCCAAGATCAACCGCGTTTTGGGTTGGATCGCTTGGCAGATACCAAATAGCAATCGGCCCCCCATCTGTCTGCGCCTCATAGAACTCTTGGCTGACCAGTTGTTCGCCCCCGTTGTAAGGATCGGCTGTGGTTGCAAATGTATAAGAAATGCTAAAAGTTTTCTTCTTGGAACTGATATAGTCGGTCATGTGGGTGATTTCACCGATCACCTCTACCCCGTTATTAGAAAACGCATTGGCGGTTTGGGAATTCGAAATCTTGATCGCCCCAAGCCCGATACCTGCCAAAATCATCAAGGCAAAAATCCAGATTTGTTGCCGCCATGACGCGCCTATTACCGATCGCTTTTCGCTTTGCATCCGTCGCGTCCTTTACGTCAGCGGGTTAAGGTCACCGCGCGCCAGCTTTTGACAGGCGTTCCGTTCACGACGGATGACGTGTGAAAAATTCCATACATTTGGTCAGGACCGACGACCATTAACCGCAGCGTCATGTCCATGGTCATGCCGTCAATCGTGGCCTGTGTCCGCCCGATCAAACGGGCAAGATTTTCAACGCCGCACTCCATCAGCATCTCAACCTCGGATGATGACAAAAGCGGCGCGGGGGCGCCATCTTTGCTTGCATCGGCCTCAAAGCTCCAAGGCGGCTCATCTGCCCAGATGAATGGAATGGGGTTTTGCGCGTCTGGGTGCGTGCCAATCAACTGACCCGTTGGTAGAATTTCGATCTGCATGGTTTCAAGATCACCACTTGCCGGAAACGGCATCGTCATCGGGCCGGCCATGACATATCCCGCGTGATGCGTGATCTGCCAAGGGCCTGCATACATTAGACTAATTTGACCCCATGCCTCTGGTGAGCCATATTTGCAGGCCACATTTGGCTCGGCAATTGCAGGCACCAAAGGCAAAAGGGTCGCCGCCAAAAACGCTGCCGACACTAGCTTGAGCATGATCTAACCCTCTTTGGGCATCGAAAAAATAGTCCAATTTCGGAACCCTAGCACGGTTTGGATATTCGCCAATGGGTTTTCCCATACCTGAAATCGCGGTGGGGCGCGCACGGTCCCTTTTGAAAAAACACGACCCGGCCTGCCCCAAAACAGGCCACGTCACCGCGCCAAACCCGATAGATGCAGGCGGGGGCGTTAGCGGTTTTGAATAATCGTATTTGGCAGCACCGCGCTAAAGCTTCCGTTGATCTGCATGGTGCGCGACGCATCAACCGCGCCGCGGGAAAGGGCGTCGCTGTAATTGGCGGTTGCCGCATAATTGCCCTCAACCCGCAAAGCATCCTCGGTTTTTTCAAGCGTTGTCAGCGAAAAGACAATTTGATCAGGCTCATTCGCCAGCCATCCCGATTTCCAGCCATCCGCAAGGAATGTGAGGGACACATTCAGCGGGATAACCTGATCGGCAACCGACATGACATCAAAGCTTAACAAAAGGGTATCATCAAGCGATTTAATGGTTTTCTCGGTTGGCTGCCCCCAAAAGCTAAAGGATTGCAGGTTTGCAATCGCCATCGTCAGACCAAAGCTTTGGCTTTCAGCGCCCTCTGCTGTCAAAAACCAAGTGCGCTCTGCGCCGTCAAGGCTGGCGTCGATAGTGCCAAACACGTCTTGCCCAAAGCAAAGCGTTGGCGTCAAAAACACTGCAGTAGCAAGGGCCGCGTTGCGGAATATTGACTGTGACATCGGAGCTCCAAAAAAAATCAAACTTTAGATACGTCGCCAAGTATTTCGATGGGCCGAAGATGGTGCAAGCTTTATAAAATCAAAGTGTGGGGCACGGTCCCTGTAAACGCCAGATCATCACACGCTCGGTCGCGTCGGTGGCGGAGCGGCAGCCTTTAGAGAAGCGAACATTGGGCGCCGTGATGACCTGATGTGTCGCAAGCCGCGATGCCAAATGTCTGTTTGCAATGCCTAGGGCTGCGGGATTAGTTTTGCGCCGCAGATTGATTTCGATCATAGTGACCAAGATGAAAACCCTTAGTGTCAAAGACTACCAAGCAAGTTGGGGAACACATGCGCGTCTCTGTCTTTTTTACAGTCGGATCAGGAATGGCTCTTGCAGGCCTTTTGGCTTGCACTGGTCCTTCCATGCCAAATCGTTCCGATGGCAGGGCCTTCTTTAGTCAGAACTGTACCTCCTGCCATGGGCAGGCAGGGGTGGGCGATGGTCCGATGGCGAGTGGGCTGCCAACTGCGCCTACTGATTTGACCGCGCTCAGCCGTGGAAACGGTGACGTTTTTCCGGCAACCCGAACGCTCGCTTATATTTGGGGCGATCCGAAACAGGGGCATCTTGCGCGTGTGATGCCGGAGTTTGGCGCCGTGATGTCTGAAGATCTGGTGCCGGTAGAGTTGGACGGTGTTTTCACCCCAACGCCACGAGCCTTGGCTGGTTTGCTCGCCTATCTTGAAAGCATCCAAAAGTGACCAAGGTTTAGGTTTGTTCAAGCCCCAAAGCCCAAGCTATTGGCGTAACCGAATTGCGCCCGCCACTTTCTCATATAAAAGGAAATACCATGACAAAATCTCCAAAAAACCAGACCTCTAACGATCCTGTTGGTGTGCTCGGAAACATGCCTTTTGCCGCATTGAATGACGCGCAACTGAAAGCGTGGTCGGATTTGGGGGCCGAGGTGATGAAATTTGCGTCATCGCGCATTCAGCAGGATTTAGAAGCTCAAAAAGCCATGCTCGCCTGCAAGAGTCCCCAAGACCTTCAAAAGGTCCAAACCGAGTATTTCAGCAAGGCGCTCGAAGATTACCGGCTACAAATTCAACGCGCTATGGAAGTCATGTCGCATGCAGCAAAGACCCCAATGGGCGAAATGATCAAATCAGCGAAGCGTGGGTATGATGATGTGCCACTCTAAAATCTAGCCGCTTTATCAAAATCAATGCTGTGAATGCCAACCCAAGGGTCATCGAACAAAGCAAGCGAGGGGAAAGACGCATTGGCGGTGACCTTGGCCCTTTGCAGGCTGGGCGCAACTTGATGTGGTCCGGCAAATTCGGACCGCGTGCTAAGGTGTATCCAACAACGACGACATTTAAGTCATTGATTTAACAAGTAAGCCCGAGATTTTAATCCTTCTCCCACAACACGATGTTTTCCGTCGTGTTTAAATGTCCGCGACCCTTTGGCCTAATGCGCCAGACTACAGCGGCCAGACCAGCAGGATCATTGGCACAGCGACACAGATCACCAGCACCTCTAGCGGCAGGCCGATCCGCCAGTAATCGCCAAAGCGATACCCGCCGGGACCCATGATGATGGTGTTGTTTTTGTGCCCAATCGGGGTCAGAAACGCACAGGATGCAGCCACTGCGACGGTCATCAGATAGGTGTCGGGATTGGTGCCGGTGGCCGCAGCAATTGACATTGAAATCGGGGCGGCGATCAGAGTTGTGGCCACATTGTTCAGAAAATCGGACAGGGTCATCGTGACGATCATCAAGGCCACCAGCGACACCCATGCCGGGTAGCCAGCGGTTGCGCTGACGATCTGTTGGGCGATCAGGTCTGCGCCGCCGAAATGTTCAAATGCCTCGGCCAGCGGGATCAGGCTGGCCAGCAAAACAATCACCTTCCATTCGACCGAGGTATAGACCTCATGCCCGCTGACAAGGCCCAACGCGACATAGCCGACCACCGCGCAGGACAGCGCGACCGACAAGGGCATCACGCCCAGTACAGCAAGGGCGACCGCCAGAATAAACACACCGATAGAAAGACCCGCCTTACTGCGCTGAACGACTTCGGTTTTTCGACCTTCCAGTGGCAAAACGCCCAGCCATTCCATCGCATCGGCGACGCGATCGGGCGGGCCCAACAGCAAAAGCACATCGCCGGCCCGAACCGTCAACAACCGCACGCGGTCTTGAAAACTCTTACCGCCCCGCGCCACACCCAACAATGTGACCGAATGGCGTTGCAGCAGTTGCAGGCTGCGCGAGGTTCGATTTTGGATCCGCGCGCCATCGGGGACAATCGCCTCAGCCAAGGTCAGGCCGGGCGAGACGACGCCGCCCTCATGCTTTTCCGACCCGATAAAATCGAAACCCGCCTGCCCCATAAACGCTTCGATGGCTTTAGGCTCGCCTTCGACCACCAAAAAGTCGCCTGCGCGCATCACTTCACGCCGGGCAAGGCCGCGAATACGCTTGCCGTTGCGGACCAGACCCAGAATATGCACATCGACATCATTGGATTGGGGATAGAGATCCTGCACGGTCATCTCTTCGTCCAAAGTTTGCTCACCAATGCGCAATTCCGCGATATAGCGGCCTGCGGTCACCTTACCCTCGGCTTCCAAAAGGGCTGTGCGGGCCGGCAAAAACCGCCAGCCGATCAAGGACACAAAGGAGATCCCGGCAACGGCCACCGCCAGCCCAACGGGCGCAAAATCAAACATTCCAAAGGGTTCGCCCAGCACGCTTTGCCGATACTCGGAGATCACGATATTGGGCGGGGTGCCGATCAAGGTGATCATGCCGCCCAGAATCGTGGCAAAAGACAGCGGCATCAGGGTTTGCCCCGCCGCGCGCTTGGCCTTTTTCGCGGCCTCCATATCCAGCGGCATCAACAAGGCAAGTGCTGCAACATTGTTGATAATCGCTGAAAGACCGGCCGCCAAAGCCGCGACAACGGCGATATGCAGCGGCAAAGGGCGGTCGGGATCAATGAATTTTGACGCAATAAGCTCTACCGCGCCCGACGATGACAGGCCGCGACTGACGATCAGAACTAACGCGATGATGGCCACAGCGGAATGGCCAAACCCCGAAAACACTTCCGATGTCGGCACCAACCCCAGAATAGCCGCGATGATCAGCGCGCCAAAGGCCACAAGGTCATAGCGGATCCGCCCCCAGACGAGCAGCGCAAATACGGCACCAAGTAGGATAAAAATCTGCGTCAATTCACTTTGCATAACCGCACCCTAACGCACATTTTGCTGCATCGAAACCATCTGTGATGCGGTATTTGAGAAACGACAAATCTGGCGGGCCCAGAAGGAATCGAACCCTCAACCTGCCGATTAGAAGTCGGCTGCTCTATCCAGTTGAGCTATGGGCCCGCGCTTGCCCCTTTTGGGCTAGACCCGGCAATCGCGCAAGGGGGCGTTACAGGGCAATGGTCATGAAAATGCTGTTTGGGTCCGGGCTATAGCCTTCAAATGGCGGGCAGTCTTGGAAACCGGCCTTGGCATAAAGCGCGCGGGCGGCGACAAAGGCCGGCTGGATGCCCGTCTCAAGGCTCAGGCGCCGCAGGCCCATCGCGCGGGCCTCATCTATCAGATGGGTCAACATGCGCTTGGACAGGCCCCGACCCCGCACTTCGGTCAGCACATGCATCGATTTGATCTCGGCATGATCCGCATCAATCCGTTTGAACGCACCCATGCCCACCGGCACCCCAATATCGCGCATCACGAAAAACGACACGTCTGGCACGGCCAGTTGGCTTGCGTCCATCATGTGGATGCTTTCGGGGGGCGTATCGGCGTGCATATCGGCCGTGTGCCGCGTCATAAGCAAAGACAAATCCGCGCCAAGCGCGCTTTCGGCCGCAATGGTAATCATCTCAATGGGTCCAAACACCGCGCCGATAAGTCGCGAAATTGTCGCCATAACCACCGGGGCGAATATTGGCCTTGCGGGTTTTCGGCTCGGCTACCGCGTAATCGATACCATTTGCCTTGGCATAGGCTTCGGCAGCCTCGCGGCTGTCAAACTGCAGGCGCACTTGGGAATTCATATCATCGCTAGAGGTCCAACCCATCAACGGATCGACCGACCGGGCCGAGGCAGGCACAAAGTCCAGCCGCCACATCCTGGTCTTGGCCGTCCCCGATTGCATCGCGTTGCGGGCAGGCTGATAAATACGGGCGCGCATGGTCAGGCTCCTAAGGCGGTATGGATTGGGGCCATATGGCGGAAAACAGATGGGATTTGCAAGCGCTTTGCCATGAATATGGGGTGCTGCCGACCAATCGCTGGGAGTGTGGGTGGGGTGTGTGGTGCGATTGGCCGACAGTCTTTGCTGCTTGCCCTTACACCCTGCAACATGGTTTCCGATAACTCAACCAAAAGATGCAATGTTGTTTCAGTTATTCCTTAAAATTGAACTTCATTCCCTAACCTTATCGAAATCTAAGTGAACAATCGGTTAACACCCCCCCTTGAACAAGAACAAAAACAGATCAAATCTAAGGGGTCCAAAGGAATCACCATGCCGCATAACAATACTAACGCCCCAGCGATTCGCCCCGATGTTCTGACGCGTCCAAAGCTGGAAGGTGGGCGGCGGTTCAAACTGTCCACGCCGTTTGAACCCGCAGGCGATCAGCCCACGGCAATTGTGGAACTGTCAGACGGTATTAACAACGGCGAGCGTGACCAAGTCCTGCTGGGGGCCACGGGCACGGGCAAGACCTTTACGATGGCCAAGGTGATTGAGGCAACCCAGCGCCCCGCCATTATCCTTGCCCCGAACAAGACGCTGGCCGCGCAATTATACGGCGAATTCAAAGGATTTTTCCCCGATAACGCGGTCGAATATTTCGTATCTTACTATGATTATTACCAGCCCGAAGCCTATGTCGCGCGGTCCGATACGTTTATCGAAAAGGAATCGCAGATCAACGAACAGATCGACCGGATGCGCCACTCGGCCACCCGCGCGCTGCTGGAACGCGATGATGTGATTATCATCGCCTCTGTGTCGTGCATTTATGGCATCGGCTCGGTTGAAACCTATTCGGCGATGACCCAGGATTTGGTGACGGGTGAAAGCTATAATCAGCGCGACATCATCGGCGAACTGGTCGCCCAACAGTACCGCCGCAATGACCAGGCGTTCCAGCGCGGCAGTTTTCGGGTGCGCGGCGACAGCCTAGAGGTGTGGCC
>CBDTUV010000152.1:0-7074 GCA_965363575.1 uncultured Pseudorhodobacter sp.
ATGCGCGGCGGGCCTGCCAAGGCTGCCGTTGTGTCATCGGCCATGACGGGCCTGATTTCGGGTTCGTCTATCGCCAATGTGGTGACCACGGGTACCTTCACCATTCCTTTGATGAAAAAGGTTGGCTTTTCGGCAGAAAAGGCCGGCGCGGTTGAGGTTGCATCGTCGGTGAACGGGCAGATTATGCCACCGGTTATGGGCGCTGCTGCGTTTTTGATGGTGGAATATGTGGGCATCCCGTATTTTGACGTGGTCAAACATGCGTTTCTGCCTGCGGTCATTTCCTATATCGCGCTGGTCTACATCGTGCACCTAGAGGCGCTGAAGGCCGGTATGGAAGGCCTGCCGCGCGCTTATACGCCCAAGCCTATCGTGCAACGCCTGATCGGGATCGTGTTCACCATCGCGGTGATCTGCGCGATATCCTTGGGGGTTTATTACGGTATGGGCTGGATTCGCCCGGCGTTCCCACAGGCGGCTGGCTATATCATTTTTGCCTTTGTCTCTGCGGTTTATGTTGGCCTGCTCTACGTCGCGTCGCGCGAAGAGCCGTTGGAGCTGGACGACCCGAACGCGCCTGTGACCAAGCTGCCATTGCCGGGGCCAACGATCCGGTCGGGCCTGCACTTTATCTTGCCCGTGGTTGTGCTGGTTTGGGCGCTGATGGTTGACCGTCTGTCACCTGGCCTGTCGGCGTTTTGGGCGACGATGTATATGGTGTTTATTTTGCTGACCCAGCGCCCAATCACCGCCATCATGCGCGGCAAAAGCGACCTTGTCCGCGATATTGGCCAAGGGGTGACCGACCTGCTGGACGGGTTGGAAACCGGCGCGCGCAACATGATCGGTATTGGCATCGCGACTGCCACGGCGGGTATCATCGTGGGGGCTGTCAGCCAAACGGGCGTAGGCTCTGCACTTGCCGATGTGGTTGAGGTGCTGTCGGGCGGCAATATCATGGCGATCTTGTTGCTGACGGCGGTGCTGTCACTGATCCTTGGGATGGGGCTGCCGACCACGGCAAACTACATCGTGGTATCGGCGCTGCTAGCCCCGGTTATCGTGACCTTGGGCCAGCAAAACGGGCTGATCGTGCCGCTGATCGCCGTGCATTTGTTCGTATTCTACTTTGGCATCATGGCCGATGTGACCCCGCCGGTTGGGCTTGCCAGTTTTGCGGCGGCGGCTGTGTCGGGCGGAGATCCGATCAAAACCGGCGTTATCGCGTTTTTCTACAGCCTGCGCACCGCCGCACTGCCGTTCTTGTTCATCTTTAACACAGAATTGTTGTTGATCAACGTGACGATACCGCAAGGCATATTCGTGTTCTTCATAGCCACGATTGCCATGCTGCTGTTTGCAGCGGCGACCCAAGGGTGGTTCTTGGTCAAAAACCGCTTTTACGAATCCGTGGCGCTAATCCTTGTGGCCTTTACCTTGTTCCGCCCTGGTTTTTGGATGGACATGGTATTCCCCCCCTATATTGAAGAATCGCCATCGGAAATCATATCGGCTGCGGCCAATACACCGTCTGGCCAAGACCTGCGGATCCGCGTGGCAGGCGTCAATGATCTGGGCGACCCGATTGAATTCGTCGCATTGGTGCCGATGACCGATGCCCCCACGGGCGAAGAAAAGCTGGCCGACGCTGGCCTTGCGTTCCGCACTGATGGCGACCGGATGCTGATTGATGATGTGGCCTATGACAGCCCAGCCCAAACCGCTGGATTGGATTGGGACCAAGAGGTGCTGCGCGTGTTGCGCCCAGTGTCTGTTCCGTCAAAATACTGGATGTTCCTGCCAGCGCTTTTGCTGCTGGGGCTGGTCGTAGTGTTGCAACGTGGTCGGGCCGCCAAAACCCGCCCCGCAAAAGCCTGAGGAGGGCATGATGTATAAATCCATCCTCTTGACCGTTGATATCAACGAACCCGCAAGCTGGGAAAAGGCACTGCCCCATGCGCTGGATATTTGCCGCGACAAAGGGGCCACGCTGCATGTCCTGACGGTGGTGCCGTTATATGGCCTGCCCATCGTCGAAGGCTTCTTTCCGGCTGATTTTGAACGCAAGGCTATTCAAAAGGCGGGTGAGGATTTGAAAGCCTTGCTAAACAGGCTGCTAAAAGACGGGCAGCACGCCGAGGCGCATGTGCGCGCCGGGGCTGTGCATCAAGAGATTTTGGCAGCAATCAAGACGATTGGCGTGGATTTGGTCGTGATGGGCAGCCATCCGCCTGACCGGGTGCGCGACTTTCTGATTGGGTCCAACGCTGACAGGGTTGTGCGCAATTCGCCTGTCTCAGTCTTGGTGGTGCGGTGATAGAGCGCGCCATGGCTGGTGCCGAAACGGCCCGCCACACATAAGGTATCTGGGAAACAAATGACTCCTTTCGCAATCGCCGGCGTGCAAATGTACGTCAACGCCCTGCAACCCAACGTCGAAGGCATGCTTCAGCGCCTTGACGTGCTGATGAACGTCTATCCCTGGACACAGATGGTGATGTTCAGCGAATTGGCGGCATTCGGGCCACTGACCAAGCACGCGCTGCCGTTGCACAACGTGCATGTCGAACGGTTTCAGGCCGCAGCGGTCAAGCACAATATCTGGTTGCTTCCCGGCTCTATGTACCAGCGCACCGAAGATGGCCGCATTTTGAACACCACCGTTGTGATCAACCCAGCGGGTGAGATCATCAAATCCTACAGCAAGATGTTTCCGTTCATGCCGTATGAAGTTGGCGTATCGCCGGGTACTGAATTTTGCATCTTTGACGTGCCAGATGTGGGCCGCTTTGGCCTGTCGATCTGCTATGACGTCTGGTTCCCCGAAACGACGCGCCAATTGACCTCGCAAGGGGTTGAGGTGTTGTTGCTGCCAATCCTGACCGGCACCGCCGACCGCGATGCAGAAATTGCGATTGCCCGCGCTACTGCGGCGCAATTTCAGTGTTATGTGTTTGGCGTCAATGGTTTGGGTGCTGGCGGCAATGGCCGGTCCTGCGTTGTGGACCCAACTGCGACCGTAATCCACCAATCTGCCGGCCAAGAAGATATGTTCCCGATCGAAGTTGATCTGGACCATGTGCGCCGCCAGCGTGCCGCCGGTATGCGCGGCTTGGGCCAAGTGCTTAAAAGCTTCCGCGACCGTCCGGTTGATTTTTCGATCTATGACCGTACCAGCGGCACCGATGCCTATCTTCACACATTGGGCGAGTTGAAAAAGCAGCACCAAGGCTCTCGGGCCGAGTTGCAAATTGATCAGCGCGATGTTGTGCTGGGCTCTGGCGAGGCTGAAGCTGTTGGCTACGGCGTGCCTTTTCCAAAAGGCGATATACCTTTGCCAGCAGTTGACACAAGCCATGGCAGCTTGGACGGCGTGCATATCCCGCTATCGGGCAAAACAATTACCGGCTGATTTCGGGGCAGGCCTACCGCCTGCGTCGCACAGTTACCGGATGAAAGGGACGACACGATGCAGTCGATGAACGATTATTACTCTGCCGTTCAGCTCCGCGCTGACCGGTGGAGTAGTTTACGCGAAAAGCTGGAATTTTTGGCGCGCAACCCTGAGGGTAAGCGCGTTAAAACCGTGCATGCCGAGGCAGCAAAGCTTTTCGAATCGCTGGAACTGATCGAACGCTATTGGGCCTTTCCCGGCACGGTGGCCTTTGAAACCATGCGCCGCCAGTTTATGCATGGGCATTTGGGCGAACTTTCCCATGCGGTAAGCCGCGTCAATCGCGCGCTGAGCACTGGGGCATACCGCCGCCGCACGATCCCATTGGACCGCGATGGCCGCGATGATGACCAAGACGAGGTGTCTTTGCTGCCGCCCGAAGCGCGCGCGCTGGCCAAGCCTTATTTTGAGGTGATGATCGTTGATGATGTGAACGAGCATCAGGAACGCTGGCTGAAAGCCAACATGGCCTCAATGCGCCGCGTCGAAGACGATTTTATCTATGAATGCGTGGTTGTCCCCAGCTTGCAAGACGCGCTGATCGGGGTTTTGTTCAACCACAACATCCAAGCGATCATCGTGCGCCCCGGCCTGAAGCGCGAGTCAGAGGTGGAGATGCCCATCCTGACCCGCTATCTGAACCCGGCCGCCAGCGCCGAAGAGTTTGACGATATCGCACCCGCAGATCTTGGCCCCGAACTCTGCCGCTTGATTGCCAAGGTCCGCCCCGAGCTTGACGCCTACCTCGTCACCGACCGCTCGGTCGAGGATATCGCAGGCCTTGATCTCGGCATCTGCCGCCGCGTGTTTTACAACCAAGAAGATTTCATGGAGCTGCACCTGAACATCCTGCGCGGCGTTCAGGCCCGATACAAAACGCCGTTCTTTACGGCGTTGAAGGAATATTCGCGCCAGCCCACAGGCGTTTTCCACGCCATGCCGATCAGCCGGGGCAAATCCATCACCCGCAGCCACTGGATCCAAGATATGGGCGCGTTTTACGGCCCCAATATCTTTTTGGCCGAAACCTCGGCCACATCGGGCGGGCTGGACAGCCTTTTGGAACCCCACGGCACAATCAAAGAGGCGCAAGAGCTTGCCAGCCGCGCCTTTGGGTCCAAGCAAACGTTTTTTGCCACCAACGGCACATCGACCTGTAACAAGATCGTGGTGCAAGCCTTGGTGCGGCCTGATGACATTGTGCTGGTCGACCGCGATTGCCACAAATCGCACCATTACGGCATGGTACTTTCGGGCGCGCAGGTCTGTTACCTCGACAGCTATCCGCTGAACGAATATTCGATGTATGGCGCGGTGCCGCTGAAAGACATCAAAAAGCAACTGCTGAAACTGAAAGCGGCGGGCAAGCTGGACCGCGTGCGCATGCTCTTGCTGACCAACTGCACCTTTGACGGCATCGTTTATAACGTTGAACGCGTGATGGAAGAATGTCTGGCCATCAAGCCCGATCTCGTTTTCCTGTGGGATGAGGCGTGGTTTGCCTTTGCCCGCTTTGGCCCGACCTACCGCCAACGCACCGGCATGAACGCGGCCAACAACCTGCGCGAACGCCTGCGCTCACCTGCGCATGAAAAGGCCTATGCCAAGCAGCAAGAAAAGCTGGCCGACGCGGATGAAGCGACGCTGCTAAAAACGCGGCTGATCCCGCCGCCAAACGCCCGCGTTCGGGTTTATGCCACGCAATCAACGCATAAAACCCTGACCAGCTTGCGCCAAGGGTCGATGATCCATGTCAACGATCAGGACTTTAAGGGCGAGGTCGAGGAAAGCTTTCACGAAGCCTATATGACCCACACGTCCACCAGCCCGAACTATCAGATCATCGCCAGTTTGGATGTTGGTCGCAGGCAGGTTGAATTGGAAGGCTTTGAATTTGTCCAACGGCAGGTTGAGGCGGCGATGTCGATGCGGCGCGCCATTTCAACCCATCCGCTGCTGCAAAAGTATTTCAAGGTGCTGACCGCGGGCGATATGATCCCCGAGGAACATCGTGAAAGTGGCGTGACCAGCTATTACGACCCCGAACAGGGTTGGACAGACACTTGGCATTGCTGGGAAAAAGACGAATTCGTGCTGGATGCCACGCGCGTAACCCTTGCCGTTGGCGGCACGGGCTGGGACGGTGACACGTTCAAGACCGATATCTTGATGGATAAATACGGTATCCAGATTAACAAAACCTCGCGCAATACCGTGCTGTTTATGACCAATATCGGCACAACGCGGTCGTCCGTTGCCTATCTGATTGAGGTGTTGGTCGAAATTGCCAAAGAGCTGGACGAAAGGCTGGATGACGCGTCCAAGATGGAACGCTTGTCCTTTGAAAAGCGCGTCAAGAACCTGATGCAAGATCTGCCACCCTTGCCAGATTTTTCCTACTTTCACCCCGCCTTTTGTCCCGATGCCGACACGGGCGAAGGCGACATCCGCACGCCGTTCTTTTTGTCCTATGACGAAAACAACTGCGACTACCTTGACCTGAACGGCGAGATTTTGGCCGAGTTGGACAAGGGACGTGAGGTGGTTTCCGCCTCGTTTATCATCCCTTATCCACCCGGCTTTCCGATTCTCGTTCCGGGGCAAGTTGTCAGCCGTGAAATCCTTGCCTTTATGCGGGCGCTGGATGTCAGCGAAATTCACGGCTACCGCGAAGATCTGGGCCTGCGCGTCTTTACTGACGATGCTTTGGCCGGTCAGATCGCCAAGAATACTGCTAAAAAATAAGAACACAGGGAGACAAAAATGAACGATAAAAAACTCGGTAATATCTCGGAGATTCGTCGCTTTTTTCACCGCAATGAAGATCCGATCTACTTCATCTCGGCCACCAACTTTAACCTGTTGGGCATTGATGAATGGTGCAAAAACTTCAAATATATCTGCTACCTTGATTGCTATGATGGCCGCCACCCGAACGTGTTTTGCCCGTCTGAACAGCCGCATGCGGAATTCCAAAGCATTGAGGATATCAACAACTATCTGTTGCAGCACAAAGAGGTCATCGACCTTGTAAAGCGTCGCGGCGGCAAGCCCAAATTTGTGTTTCTGATGTTTGATGAGGAAACCGAGCGTCTGGCCAAAGAACTGGGTGCCGATGTTTGGTTCCCCAAGGCCAAGCTGCGCAACAAGCTGGACAATAAAATCGAAACCGTCCGCGTTGGCAACAAGGCCGGCGTGCCATCGGTGCCAAACGTTCTGGCCGAGGTGAAATCTTACGAAGATCTGCGCAAAACCTGTGAAAAGGCCAATATCGGCCATGACCTTGTGTTGCAGTCGGCTTACGGCGACTCTGGTCACACCACCTTCTTTATCAAATCCGAGGCTGATTTCCGTCGGCATGAGCATGAGATCATCGGTGAAGGTGAGATTAAGATCATGAAGCGGATCAACTGTCGCGGTGCGGCGATTGAAGGTTGTGCGACCAAAGAAGGCACAATCGTTGGCCCCTTGATGACCGAGCTTGTCGGCTTCAAAGAACTGACCCCCTACCGCGGCGGCTGGTGTGGCAACGAAATCCTGTCCACCGCCTTCCCGCCAAAGGTCCGTCAAACCGCCCGTGATCTTACCTTCAAATTCGGTGAGCAGTTGCGCAAAGAAGG
>CBDTUV010000153.1:0-7056 GCA_965363575.1 uncultured Pseudorhodobacter sp.
GACTGCGAACTGCGCGGGTTTGGCGACAGCGGGATTGATTTTGCGGTGGAATATTGGGTGTCGGGCATTGATGACGGCAAGAACAAGTACCAAAGCAAGGTGCTGTTCGCGGTTTGGAATGCGTTGAAAGACAATGGCATAGCGATCCCCTATCCGCACCGCGTGGTGGAGTTTAAGGGCCAGATGCCGGGTCAGGTTGTGCAGTCGTGACGGATGCACCCGCTCTGGACGCTTTGGTCATTGGCGCAGGCCCTGCGGGGTTGATGGCCGCCGAGGCGTTGGCCAGTGCAGGGCGCCGGGTTTTGGTGGTGGATGCCAAGCCCAGCCCTGCGCGCAAATTCCTGATGGCGGGGAAATCGGGGTTGAACATCACCCATGCGGGGGGCGATTTTCTGGCGGCTTACCCCGAAGGCTGGTTGGCCCCGATGCTGGCCGAATTTGGGCCAGAGCAGGTGCAAGACTGGTGCCGAGGTTTGGGGCAAGAGGTGTTTACAGGTTCCTCCGGCCGGGTGTTTCCGGTGGCGATGAAGGGGTCGCCCTTGCTCCGCGCGTGGTTGGCACGGTTGGCGGCGGCGGGCGTAGAGTTGCGCACGCGGTGGCGTTGGACCGGGTTTGAGGCGGATGGCTTTGCGTTTGATACGCCCGAGGGGCCTGCGGTGCTGCACCCTGCGGTGACAGTGCTGGCACTGGGCGGGGCAAGCTGGGCGCGGCTGGGGTCGGATGCGGCTTGGGTGCCGATATTGGCGGCGCGCGGTGTGCAGATCACACCGTTTCAGCCTGCAAATATGGGGTTTTGTGTCGATTGGTCGCCGCATATGACGCGATTTTTTGGCCAGCCCGTCAAAGGGGCGGCGCTGTGTGTAGGCGATACGCGCGAACGGGGTGAGTTTATCGTATCGTCAAAAGGGCTGGAGGGCGGCGGGATTTATGCTGTCAGCCGCGCGCTGCGCCAAGGGGCGGCGCTGCGGTTGGACCTGTTGCCGGACCTGACGGTCGAGGCTGTGGCGCAGCGTTTGGCCCGTGCGCGGCGCGGCGATACGGTGTCGGCGCGGTTGCGCAAACTGGGCCTGTCGCCTGTCGCCTGCGCTTTGGTTCAAGAATGGGGGCGGCCGTTGCCGGCTGATTTGGCGCCGCTGCTGAAAGCGCTGCCTGTGCGGATAACCGGCCCGCGCCCGATGGATGAGGCGATTTCAACGGCGGGTGGGATTGCGCGGGATGCCATGACCGATGGGTTGCAATTGCGCGCCCTGCCCGCAGAGCTTGGCCCGGTTTTTGCCTGCGGAGAGATGCTGGATTGGGAAGCGCCGACCGGGGGCTATCTGCTGACGGCCTGTTTGGCCACTGGTTTGTGGGCGGGGCGGACGGCTGCCAATTCGACGGCGGCGGGATAAAAGCAGAAGGAAAATGGTGTCCACGGCGGGATTCGAACCCACGGCCCCAGGATTCGTACCACTTCGACTTTCGCCGCCGCCCGATGGGGCGTTCGTGGTCTGGACTGTCCCTTGACCATAGGCTTTCGCCGTTAGGTCCTGCCCTACCAGTCTCTACACCTTCCCCCTCGCGGGGGCTTGGCTCGGGATTGGCATGATGCGCGATGCACCGAAGCGTTCCCCGAATTTGAGCAGATCCGCTGCGTAGTTTCCAAACGCAACGCCCAATTTTGACCTTAGGAATCCTGTGCTCTATCCAGCTGAGCTACGCAGACGCATTTTCCTTCTGTGGGTTTCATACACCGCGCAAAGCCAATCGGCAACATCGGGCTGTCGGGGCGGAACGCTGCCAGACAGGGAAGCTTGGACAAGGCCAAACTTTAGCGGTAACAGTAAACTACCCTGCCCCAAAAGAAGGCCTATTGACGGTGAAACACCCCAGCCGCCCGGGAACACGCCCAGAGACTCGCCCAGAAACTCGCGCAGAAACAAAACGCGCTTTGACACTCCGCGATGTGTCTGAGGCATCGGGCGTGTCCGAAATGACGGTCAGCCGCGTGCTGCGCAGCCGGGGCGATGTGTCGAGTGCCACGCGCGAACGGGTGCTGACGGCGGCGCGGACATTGGGCTATGTGCCAAACAAAATTGCAGGCGCGCTGGCGAGCCAACGGGTGAATTTGGTGGCTGTGATTATTCCGTCCTTGTCGAACATGGTGTACCCTGAGGTGATGACTGGGATCAGCCAAGTGCTGGAAGATACCGGGCTGCAACCCGTGGTGGGGGTGACGCATTACCAGCCGGAACGCGAGGAATCGGTGCTGTATGAGATGCTGTCGTGGCGGCCCTCGGGTGTGATTTTGGCGGGGCTGGAACATACGGATGCCGCCCGCGCGATGCTGGGCAATGCGGGGATTCCGATTGTCGAGGTGATGGATGTGGATGGCGAGGCCGTGGATTCGGTCGTGGGCATTTCGCACCGCCGTGCAGGCCTAAAAATGGCCGAGGCGATCTTGGCGGCAGGGTACAAACGGATCGGGTTTTTGGGCACGATGATGCCTTACGACCACCGCGCGCGCAAACGGCTGGAAGGGCTGGAAGAAGGGCTTTCGGCGGCAGGGATCACGCTTGCAGACCGCGAGTTTTATTCGGGCGGGTCGGCGCTGTTGAAAGGCCGCGAAATGACCGAAGCAATTTTGGAACGCAGCCCGGATTTGGATTTCCTGTATTATTCCAATGACATGATCGGTGCGGGTGGCTTGCTCTATTGTTTGGAGAAAGGCATCGACGTGCCCAACCAGCTTGGCCTTGCCGGGTTTAACGGGGTGGAGCTGTTGGACGGTTTGCCCCGCCGTTTGGCGACGATGGATGCCTGCCGTTTGGAAATTGGCCGGACGGCTGCGCAGATCATCGCCGGCGTGCATCCCGGTGGGTTAATCGGCGGTGAGCGGGTGGAACTGTCGCCAACGCTGGAGCTGGGCGATACGATCCGGCGCTAGGGGTTTTGACTTGCGACCGACGGCGCTGATTGGCCGCCGACTTATGGATATTTGTGAACAGAAAAAGATGGGTTAGGCGCAGAGCGTTGTGGCCGAGGCACTTGTGATTTTAGCGGTGATGATTTGGCCTTCGGGGTGATCGCTGGAGAACTGCACTTCGGTGAATTGTTCGGTGCGGCCCATAGTTGAGGATTCCATCAAGATGGTGTGGGTTTTGCCGATTTGCGCGGTGAGGTGGCGTTGCAAAGCGTTTTCGCCGGCGGCGCGCAGGCGGGCGGCTCGGGATTTCACCTCTGGCCCTTTTACGGCAGGCATACGCGCGGCGGGGGTGCCTTTGCGCGCGCTATAGGGAAAGACGTGCAGGAAGGTCAGGTCGCAATCTGTGACCAGTTTAAGCGAGTTTTCGAACATCGCTTCGGTCTCAGTCGGAAAGCCTGCGATGATATCTGCCCCAAAGATCATATCGGGGCGCAGTTTGCGGGCCTGTTCACAAAAGGCAATCGCGTCATCGCGCAGGTGACGGCGTTTCATGCGTTTCAGAATCATATCATCGCCGGCCTGAAGGCTGAGGTGCAGATGCGGCATCAAGCGCGGCTCGGTCGCGATGGCCTGCATCAGGTTTTCATCCGCCTCAATCGAATCAATTGAGCTGATGCGCAGGCGGGCGAGGTCTGGGACCAGCCGCAAGATCCGCATCACCAGATCGCCCAAGCGCGGGGTTGCGGGCAGATCAGCACCCCAAGAGGTCAGGTCAACGCCGGTCAGCACCACCTCATGAAAGCCCTTGTCGACCAGCCGTTTGATTTGGTCGATCACCACGCCCGCAGGCACCGACCGCGAATTGCCGCGCCCGTAAGGGATGATGCAGAATGTGCAGCGGTGGTCGCAACCGTTTTGTACCTGCACATAGGCGCGGTGGCGGCCAAAGCCGTCGATCAGATGGCCCGCGGTTTCACGCACCGACATGATGTCATCGACCATCACTTTTTCCGTCACGCCGATCAGATCGGGGGCGCGCAGGGTTTGCCACGTTTGCGCCTGCATCTTTTCGGTATTGCCGATAACGCGCGTCACCTCGGGCATCGCGGCAAAGGTTTCGGGTTCGGTTTGCGCAGCGCAGCCGGTCACGATCACCTCTGCCCCCGGATTCTCACGGGCGAGTTTGCGGATTTCTTGCTTGGCTTTGCGCACCGCCTCGGCCGTCACAGCGCAGGTGTTGATAATAACCGCACCTTGCAGGCCAGCGGCGGCGGTCAGCTCCTTCATCGCCTCTGTCTCATAAGCGTTCAGGCGGCAGCCGAGGGTGGAGAATATGGGCGCGCTCATCTGTGGGCGGCCATGAATTCGGGGGTGAGCACGCCGTCAAACACATGCGCCACAGGGCCTGTCATCCACACGCCATCATCGCGCCAGTCGATTTCCAGCGTGCCGCCGTCGACATCCAGACGCACCTTGCGGCCTGTTATCCCGCGCAAATGGGCGGCAACGGCAACTGCACAAGCGCCCGACCCGCATGCCAGCGTGACGCCAGCACCGCGTTCCCACACCCGCATGCGCAGATGGTCAGGTGCCACCAACGACACAAATTCAACATTGGTTTTTTGCGGAAACAACGGGTCATATTCAAACCGCGGACCATCGGTGGTCAGCGCGACCGCCTCGGCATCGGGCACAAAGAACACGCAATGCGGGTTGCCCATGCCAACGCCCACCGGATCACCGGGCAAGGGCAGATGCAGCGGGTCAACGGCATGGGCCAGCGGGATATCGGCCCATTCCAGTTGCGGCGCCCCCATGTTGACTGACACCAACCCATCAGCGCGGCGCAAGGCCGAAAGCCCGCCCCGCGCGGTTAGCAGGCTTACACCATCCGCCCCGGTTTGGCGCATCACCAAATCAGCCACACAGCGCGTGGCGTTGCCGCAAGCGCCCGCACGGCTGCCATCAGAATTCCAGAAATCGAGGGTGAAATCAGCGTCCATAGCGTCGCGGATTTCGGCAAGCTGGTCAAAGCCAACACCGCGATTGCGGTCGCCCAAGGCCCGCGCCAAGGCAGGCGTCACCACCGGCCCAAGAGCAGGGGATCGCCCGCGCGAGTCGATCACAACGAAATCATTGCCCAGCCCATGCATTTTCAAAAACACTAGGCTGTTGAGAGAGGTTTTCTGATTCATTCCGCGCATATACGCCGCCTGATAGGTTTTTGCCAGAGAGTCGAAAATTATGCTGATTAGCGCTTGACCCCCCGCGCTAGAGTTTCTAGGTAGCACCCAGCGTGGGCCGGTAGCTCAGTTGGTAGAGCAACTGACTTTTAATCAGTAGGTCTCGGGTTCGGATCCCGACCGGCTCACCATAATTTTCACATACTTAGCTTTAATTTTTGGGAAAAGAACCATTTTCGATTGGCTCTAGTGGCGCTGTGGTGGCGGATAAGAGTTGGAAGCCGATGGAGTTTGGTGGAACTTGTGGGAATCGCTGACAGCGTCGCCCTGTAAGAAGTTGGGTTCATCTCTCGATCACTTGAAAATCTGCTGCTTGCCTACAGATGCTGGGATCGGGCGCCTTGCACATGCGACCAAGTTATCTGCATTTTACAAAAATTACTAACCGCACACAGCTGCCACCAAAGTAAATCGGATCGAAGGATCCCTTCCTCCCTATGTGAAGGGCGCCGATTCCGGCCAATATAAGACATTCGTTTAATCAGTTGGCGCCGCAGTGCAGTTGTCAGATTGCAGACATCCAAAAAACTTGCAGCATCTTGAATTGTATAAGGTTACGGATTTCAGATCAATGTGGAAGACGTGCCCCGACATAGGCTATGCTATAGGTTGGGGAAGTTAGAAACGACCTTGGATTGCACGGTTCGGGTGCATAACCCATTGCAAACGGAGGCCTCCATGCAGCACTTTTCGCTCCTCGATTTATCACCCGTACCAGAAGGCAAGACCACGGCAGATGCCTTGGCCAATACGGTTGCTCTGGCGCGAGTCGCGGAGAACGCAGGATATCACCGCTACTGGCTGGCTGAGCATCACAACATGGCTGGGATCGCGAGCGCCGCGACGGCCGTTGTAATCGGCCATGTGGCAGCTGCGACCCGGACCATGCGGATCGGCGCAGGTGGGATCATGTTGCCCAATCACGCACCATTGGTGGTAGCAGAACAGTTTGGGACGCTGGCAACGCTGTACGGAGACCGCATCGATCTGGGCGTGGGCCGTGCGCCCGGCACCGATATGGCCACTGCCCGTGCGTTACGCCGCCACATGGCGCCCGAGGATAGCTTTCCCCAAGATGTGCAAGAGCTGATCGGCTATTTCGGTGATATGCCCGATGGCGCAGGTGTCCGAGCTATTCCCGGTGTCGGCACCCATGTGCCCGTCTGGATCCTCGGATCGAGCCTTTACGGTGCCCAGCTTGCAGCCCATCTGGGCTTGCCCTACGCCTTCGCTTCGCATTTCGCACCGGCCATGCTCGAAGAGGCGCTGTCGGTCTACAGAACAACATTCAAGCCATCCCAAACCTTGTCAGAACCCTATGCAATGGTTGCGGTAGGCGTCTGTGCTGCCGAGACCGACGCAGAAGCGCAGGTCCTGCGATCCTCGCAAGTGCTTGCTTTTGCACGTTTGATATCCGGTCAGCCGGGCAAACTGCCCTTGCCGGTCCAGGATGTCGGTGCACATGTGCCCACTCAAGTCCTTGCGCAAGTCAGACAAGCCTTGTCGTGTTCCGCCACGGGTTCGCCTTTGACGGTCAAGACGCAGTTAAGTGCCATCATCGACAAGTACCGGCCGGACGAGCTTTTGGTAACCGGAATGATCCACGATCACGCTGCGCGCGTCCGGTCGTTTGAAATTGTCGGCGATGTCTTGACCCAATTTCTTGCGCATAAAAAGGTAACCTGATCCTGCTTGCGGGTATAGGCACTCCCGGCCCATAGCCGACATCCACAGTGTCACGGGATGCTGCGATGCAGCTTCTCCGAAGCAGACATCAGCTGCATTGCAGAACTTCGGCAAACGGGCCCTATGTCTCAGCTCCAATAGCAAACAAGGAGCGTTGATTTTTCTTCATGTAAGTCCAAGCAATAAAACGGCTTGTTTTTTGCCCCTGTGCCATTTCGACGA
>CBDTUV010000154.1:0-7051 GCA_965363575.1 uncultured Pseudorhodobacter sp.
TGCCGCCGGAAACGACCTTGTTTTTCGCCATAAAACCGATGCATGGTCCAAACCCAATGCGTACCCTACCTGCAGTTCTGCGGGCACTCGGTATTCGAAACCCGGTTGTCATGTCCGAATTTGGCACCTATTTTGACGAACTGATCACCACCCGCGAACAGTTTGGCGAATATTTGGGCGGCTGCGGAACCCCTGCGTTTTACCGCTGGATAGACACCTGCTGGAAACCCGCACCTCTAAAAATCGGCAGCAAGGTCTATCTGACCCGCAGTCAATTGGGTGGTCGCAAAGGACGGTTCGCCTGTGAGGATCACTTAGAACAGCTTTTGGCCAAAGAGGGTTATCAGATTGTTGCCCCAGAAAAGCTGCCACTTCATGAACAGATCAGTTTGTATCAATCTACAGAACGTCTGATTTTTGCGGAAAGCTCGGCGCTGCATCTTTATTCGCTGATCAGGCGGCCCGGGCAGAATGCAGCGGTTATCCAACGCAGGCCGGAGTTGCCAAAGATTATGACAGCGCAGATGCAAGACCGGATTGGTGACCCACCCTTGGCGATCAACGTGGTTGATAAAACACTTTGGCCGTCTTTGCGCGGCAACCATCTTGGTATTTCCGTTCTGGATTTTGATCGTTTGGGCGACGAATTGCAAAACGCGGGTCTAATACGGGGCAAAGGTTGGCATGCCCCCAGCGGAGAAAAACTTAAAGGCAGCGTGGACGCTTTGTTTGGACCCTTCCAAGAGCCGATGACTTGCACGGAGCGGGCCGTATGGCTGCAACAAATGCGCGCAAAGCGGCGCAATCAACAAGCCGCCTAAGGGATCCCCCGCAAAAGCCCCGTTTTTGCGGCTTTTCTACAACGAAGGCCTGACCTCCTGCGCTGTGCCTTTTGCGTTTTGAAATTCCATGTGTATTGTCGCAACACAGGCAACAATAAAGCCCGAGAACACGGGCACAGTGAGGCAAGTTATGGAAGAAATGAGCAAGCGTGATATCGTCCGGGGCCGTCTTTTGGCACGGATGCCGAAAGGTGCCGCAGTGGCCGAAATTGGCGTATGGGAAGGTAACTTTAGCCGCCGCATTCTGGAAATTTGTGAGCCGTCAGAGTTGCATTTGATTGATCCGTGGATGTATCAGCCAGAATTCGGCAACACCGGGTTTGGCCGCAAGAAAAACGAACATCTGATGGAGGTAAAATACCAAGATGTCATTGCCGCCTTCAAATCCGACACTCGCGTCCAGATTCACCGCGCCACCTCAGAAGATGCGCTGAACGCCTTGCCTGATTCCTCGTTGGATTGGGTCTATATTGACGGCAATCATAACGAGCCCTTTATCGGCAACGACCTTGCCCTGTGCCTGAAAAAAGTAAAAGCAAACGGCACTATTTCGGGCGACGATTATAATTGGCAGACCGAGGCATCGGGCGCACCCGTTCGTCGCGCGGTAGAAGCCTTGATGCAAGAGCTTGGCGACAAAGCAGAACTGACGCTAATGGCTAACCAGTATATCATCGAACTCAAACGTGGCTGATAGGCAGGGCGAGGCGCAGCGGTGAAAACTGCGCCATTTTTCCCTTTGTTTGCCCCTCGTTTTGCGCCTAGTGTCTTTGCGGGGGCCTGCTTTTGCTGGGCCTACACAATAAATGAACCAACAAGGAGCAACCGAAAATGAGCAAGAGAGACGATCTGATCGCGAAATATGCCGAAGACCTGCGCACCAAGTGCAAGATGGAACCCGACATGGCGCTGCTGACCAAAGTCACCATTGGCTGCGGCCCTGCAATCTATAACGCCGACAGCTCAACCGTTGCAGGCTCTGACGAGTCCGAACTGGAAACCGTCAAGAAAAACTTTTTGATGAAAAAGCTGGGCCTCGCCGACAGCCCCGCTTTGATGGAGGGCATTCATGCCGTCATCAATACCTATGGCAAGTCCGAGCGCAGCAAATACCGCGCTGTGGTATATTACATGCTGGCCAAGCATTTCCGCAAAGAGGCCGTTTACGGCTAAGTCTTTGTCAGATGACTTGCATCTCACCCGCCCCGGCAACGGCGCGGGTGTTTGCTTAATAAGTCATTGAAAACCAACGATGCCGTTGTTTCAATTTATTGCTGTTTGGCTTTTGCGTGATCTGCGCGAATAGGTTACACCTAAACCCATAGGGCAGTATGTCCGGGACCTTTTCAAACAGAACACGTGTGGTGCTAAGGGAGCACGTGGGTGGGAGGAGGGTCCTGATGGGGTCGGGGCCCTCCTATTTTTGTGCCTACTTGGGCGTTAGTCACCTAACCCACCCATATGGCGAACAATCTTCCATTCTTCTGGCGTCACAGGCTGCACCGAAAGCCGCATGGATTTCACCAAGGCCATGTTTTCCAACCCCGGTTGTACTTTGCAATCGTTCAGTGTGACGGGCCGCCGCAGCGGCTCTACCGCCTTTATCATCACGCAATCCCAGCGCGGGTCATCGGTAGTGCTGTCGGGCGCGCTTTCGCGACACACCTCAACAATCCCCACAATCTCCTTGCCAATATTGGAATGATAGAAAAACCCAAGGTCGCCCAGCTTCATCAGGCGCATGTTGTTGCGCGCCTGATAATTGCGAACGCCGCCCCATTCTTCACCAGCGTCAGCCTTGGCAACCTGATGGTCCCAGCCCCACACGTCCGGTTCAGATTTGAACAGCCAATAGGCCATTAGCCCACAACCTTTTTCCATTCAGAAATACCAACTGACGCAAACAGCCCCGCCAGTGCATATGGGTCTGCCGCCGCCCAGTCTTGGGCCTGTGCCAGCGTGTCCACGTTCAACACCACCAGCGATCCGTTCATCTCGCCTTCCGGGGTCAGCAACGGTCCGGCCATTTCCACAACGCCTGTCGCATCGATATAGGCCAGGTGGGCGGCACGGTTGTCTTTGCGCACTTGCAAAGCACCGGGTTTATCATGGCAAAAAAGGGCGACGCGCATTTGGGTTTACTCCTGTTTCAAAGGCCGGGACATGAGGGCGCGAATGGCATCCTCAAGCGAAATTCTGTCTTGGGTCAGGCCTGCAACCATCTGGGTTACAGGCATCTCAACGCCCAACTTGCATGCCAGTGTAGCCACAGCAGATGCAGTCGCAACCCCTTCGACAGTGACAGACCCGTCAAATGGCGTGCCCGCGCCCAAGGCCGTACCAAAGCGAAAGTTGCGGGATTGTTGGGATGTGCAGGTCAAAACCAAATCACCAAAGCCCGACAGACCGCTTAGGGTTTCGGACCGCGCCCCCAGATGCAGCGCAAGCCGCTTCATCTCGGCAAAGCCGCGGGTCATCAGTGCCGCACGCGCGCTTTCGCCCAGCCCCGCGCCGATCACCACACCTGCCGCAATCGCGACTACGTTTTTTAACGCGCCGCCAAATTCGGCCCCGGTCACATCGGTCGTACGGTACAGGCGCAAAGCATCTGTAGAAAGCTGGTATTGCAACGTCTCGCCCACCGCATCATCCGCGCAGGCGAGGGTCAGCGCGGTGGGCAAACCTTTGGCAATATCACTCGCAAAGCTTGGGCCGGTCAGAATGGCGGCCACCGCATCGGGGCAATGCGCCGCAATCACCCCAGTGGGTCCAAGCCCGGTGGTCAGATCCACCCCTTTGCAACAAGCAACCAACTTAGCCCGCGCAAACATCGCGCCATGATCTGCCAAAAACCGCCCCATTGCCTGCGCGGGCAAGGCAAGCAGTACAGTGTCAAACCGCGCCACATCGGCCAAATCCTCGGCGACCGTCACCAACGCGGGCAATTCTGCGCCCGGCAAACGCGCAATCACGCGCCCTGACTGCCCGCGCCCCCACAGGGTAACAGGTTGTTTTGCCCCCAAGGTTATCGCCAAGGCACCGCCAAACGCCCCTGCTCCGATAATCCCAATCATGCCTTCGCCCCCTTTTTGCCAAAGCCAAGAAGCGCGGGGCTGGTTTGATCCAATGGCCAGCGTGGCCGCGCGGATAGGGTAAGATCATCAAGCTGACCCAATCGAAACCGTTCAATCCCGGCCCACGCAATCATCGCCGCATTATCGGTACACAAGGCAAGCGGTGGCGCCAGAAATTGCACATCTGCTTTAGCACAAACAGTCTCTAACGCGGCACGAATGGCTTGGTTTGCGGCCACGCCACCCGCCACGGCAAACGCCTTTACCGGGGCCATCACCAAGGCGCGACGCGTCTTTTCCGCGACCACATCCACCACAGCCGCCTGAAACCCTGCACATAAATCGGCACGGTCCGCGCGGGTCATACCACCTTTTTGGGCAATCACAGCATCACGTGTGCGCAGCAGCGCGGTTTTCAAACCGGAAAACGACATATCGCACCCGGGCCTGTCCAGCAGTGGGCGCGGCAAGGCAAAGCGTTTGGGGTTGCCCGCCTTCGCCTCAGCCTCCACCATCGGGCCGCCGGGTTGGGGCAGCCCCAGCACTTTGGCGACCTTGTCAAACGCCTCACCCGGCGCATCATCAATCGACGCGCCCAGTCGGGTAAAGCTGTCTGGCCCATCCACGCGCAAATACTGGCAATGCCCGCCCGAAACGAGCAGCATCAGATACGGAAAATCCAACCCATCGGTCAACCGAGGGGTCAGCGCATGGCCTGCCAGATGGTTCACCCCGATCAGTGGCAGCCCGGTCGCAGCTGACAGCCCTTTGCCGCACATCACCCCGGCCAAAACCCCGCCAATCAGCCCCGGCCCGGCGGTCACAGCGATTCCATCAAGGTCGCCAAACCCCACGCCGGCAGCAATCATCGCCTGCTTCACACAGCCATCGACTCGCTCGGCATGGGCGCGGGCGGCAATTTCGGGGACAACGCCGCCAAAGGCCGCATGCAGATTTGTTTGCCCTTCGACAATCGACGCAAGGATGTGCCGCCCGTCAGGCCCATCGCGCACGATTGCAGCAGCCGTGTCATCACAGCTGCTTTCAATGCCAAGAAGGGTTACAGTTTTGCGCATATCAGGCCGTTGCCAGAGGGTTTTATAGCAGGTAACACCTGCGTCATGGCCACACAATCCCGCCTGCCCGCCTTTCTGCTGACACGCCCTGCCGCGCAAAGCCAACGCTTTGTAGGTCAGCTTTGCCAGCGGTTCGGGGTGGATCTGGACATTACCATCAGCCCGCTTTTGACACCTCGCTTTTTGGACGCGCCCTTTCCCGCTGGCCATTTTGACGCGCTAATCTTTACATCCGAAACCGGTGTGGCGGCGTTTCAAGCGCTGACATACCGCCCCAACAGCTTGCCAAAACGGGCCTATTGTGTGGGAAATCGTACCGCAAAAGCCGCTGTTTCGGCAGGGTTAGAGCCAATTTCAGCAGACGGAAACGCGACAAGTCTTATCGACCTCATCCACCAAGATGCCCCCACGGCCTTATTGCATATTTCAGGGGCGCATAGCCGCGGCGAAGTTGCCCAAAACCTTACCGAAACCGGGATTAAAACAGATGTTTGTGTGCTTTACGAACAGGCCCCACTTCCCTTGACCCAAGCCGCCGTGACCTTGCTGCAGGGCGAGGGCCCGGTACTCGTTCCCCTGTTTTCACCTCGCAGTGCCGCATTATTTTGCGAACAGATTTCAAAGCTTGGCCCATTTGCCCCACTGACCTATATCGCCCTAAGCCAAGCAGTTGGGGCGGAGTTAGCCGACCTGCGCGGGGCAAAGCTGTGCTATGCAGACCGACCCACGGCGGCATCTATGATTGAGGCAATCGCGGCAAACTGTGGCATGGTTTAGATGGCTTGAGCCTGTGGCCCAGTCAGTCTAAGTTGAGAAAACCCCAGAGTTCTGGGGCGTTGGAATGGAGGCGCATCGATGGCTACCCCAAAGACCCCGCGGAAACCCGCGACAAAACCAAACCGGGATACGCGAGTGGACGCACCAGACGTAAAACCTGTCGAGGATAAAGTTGATTCGATGAGTATTGGGTCAGACAGCGTAGACGGTGCGGCCAAAGATGCGGTGTCTGCAGGCGAACCCGCACCTAACAAAGTCAAAACCGAAACGGCAGTGATTGAAGATGCGGTGGTGTTGAACGCGCCAAAAGTGGAAGAAAAGTCCAACACCGACTCGCCCAAAAGGACTGTATCCGAAGAACCCAAAAAGACTGAATTCGAAGAAAAGGCAACACCCGAAAAACCAATGCCAAGGACAAGCCCGCAAGCGCCAGTAACCGTAAGATCTGGCCCCGGCTTTGTGCCATTGGTCTTGGGCGGCATTGTTGCTGCTGGTTTGGGTTTCGGCCTTGCCCGCTATGTTGTGCCCGAAGGCTGGCCAGTGCCCGGCATGTCGGCGCTCGAAACCCAATTGGCCGAGCAGGCCAAAGATATTGATGCCCTTCGCGCTGAATTGCAGACCTTGCCAAAAGAAGACGCTGCAAATGTTGTGCTTGGCGAATTGGGGGCGGTCCGCGACACAGCAGCCGCCGCACTTGAGGCTGCCGAGGCCGCAAAAGTTGCGATGGCCAATCTACCCGAGGCACCTTCCGGTGAGGATTTGTCCCCACGGCTTGCAGCCCTTGAAGATCGCCTCAAAGCGGTTGAACAGCGCCCCGCTGCAACTGGCGCAATCGATCCGGCGGTTCTATCCAGCCTGACGGCAGAAGTTGACAGCTTGCGCAGCGGCCTTGCCGCCCAAAAGGCCTCCGCCGAAGCGTTGGTATCTGAAGCCGAGGGCGTACGCGCCGATGCCGCCGCCAAAGCGCAAACCGTATTGCTGCAAGCGGCCTTGACCAAGGTTGAGGCGTCGATGCTGGACGGCGCGCCATTTGTGGAACCGCTGACGCTATTAGTGAACGCAGGCGTTACCGTGCCAGCGGTTCTGTCGGAAAACGCCGAAAGCGGTGTGCCGACGTTGACGGCCCTGAACGAAGGCTTTGACGAGCCGGCCCGTGCAGCGCTGGAACAAAGCCTCCGGGGCAATATGGGCAGCACATGGTCTGATCGTGTTGGGTCATTCCTGCGAAGCCAAACCGGCGCGCGGTCATTGACCCCACAAGAAGGTGACGACCCAGACGCCG
>CBDTUV010000155.1:0-7051 GCA_965363575.1 uncultured Pseudorhodobacter sp.
GGGTCGTTCAACAGGCCAACCATCAGGTCTATCGAGGCCTCTACGATGGGTTTGATGGGTTGATGGATCGTGGTCAGATTGATGTTCTGCCAACTTGCCATTTCCATATCATTCAGGCCGATGATCCCGATGTCATTTGGCACGCTGAGCCCTACATCCTTGATCGCACTCAGCGCGCCGATGGACAGCACATCATCGCCGCAAAAATACGCCTCGGCGCGGGGGTGCGCTAGTAGGCGCTGCATCTCGATTCGGCCTGCAACAAAGGAATATGCATCCGCAAAGCTGTGGGTGCAGCGGATATGAGGATGCAATGCCAGCTCTTCGGCAAAGCCCTTGAGCCGGTCTTGGGTCGAGGTCGCAGCTTTTGGACCGCCGAGGAAAGCAACGCGGGCATAGCCCCGTGCGACCAGTTCACGCGCCGCCATGCGCCCGGCCTCGACGTTATCAATGCCCACGACATGAACATCGGGATTGCTGGTGTAGCGGCCAAAGGTGTGGACCACGGGCACGCCTTGTTCGCGGTAGGCCTTGGAAAATACCGGCGGCAGGGTGGAGGACGCCACAATCGCGCCATCGACCGAATATTGCTGGAGCATTTGGAGTGAGTGTTCGGGGGCCGTTTCATCGCTGAGGTTGACCAACAAAGGACGCAATCCACGGTCTTGGAGGCCGCGCGTGAATAGGTCAAACACCTGAAGAAAGATCGGGTTGTGAAAGTTGTTGCTGATCAGTCCGATCAGTTGGGTGCGCCGGGTTGTCAGGCTGCGGGCCAGAAAGTTGGGATTATAACCCAGTTCAGCCGCTGCTTGTTCCACCTTTTGGCGCATTTTGGCCGAGACGGACGCGCCATCGGTAAAGGTCCGCGACACTGCCGAGGTCGAAACCCCCGCCCGCACCGCCACATCCTTTAACGTTGCCGCCATTTTTACAGCCCTTTTTGCCCGTTTGAGCAGGAGAGCCACAGCGATTTGCACTTGTCCACAGAAGAATTCGCAAATTTTGCTTTACAGGGTTTCGTTCCGAGCACACTATATTTAGTAAGAGGTTTGTTAGCAGAGCGCTGTTTCTTGCTAAACACACAGCTTCTTGTGGTCCATGTGGTATGTTTGGGCATGGCAGCAAGAGGAACAAAAAAACGAGGCTGGGCAATGTCACTTTCTGAAGACTATCTTTCGGAGGAAATCCATCCGATCGACATCGTGGAGTCGCTCGCGCAGAACCACGCGTGGGAATTTGACCGCGTGACCGATGACCAGATCGCGATGGCTGTCGAAGGCCAGTGGCGCACCTATTCGCTGACGCTGGCCTGGTCGGCCCAAGATGAAACTCTGCGCCTCATTTGCACGTTTGAGATGGAACCGCCAGAGGGGCGGATATCGGCGCTGTATGATGTGATGAACCGTTGCAACGATATGGTGTGGACCGGGGCATTTACTTGGTGGGGCGACCAAAAGCTGATGGTTTGGCGCTATGGGTTGTGCCTTGCCGGTGGGCAGATCGCTGGGCCAGAGCAGATTGACCGTTTGATTTCCAGTGCGGTTATGGCAGCCGAGCGGTTTTACCCAGCGTTTCAGCTGGTGACTTGGGCCGATCACACGCCCGAGGCCGCAATGAAGGTCGCGATTGCCGAGGCCTACGGGCGGGCCTGATCCGCCTTCATCGACCGAAATCCAGGCCGCCCGATGGCAAGCGCGCCACCTAGCAGCCTTGGTTCGGTTGGGATTATTTGTTCCGGCAGCCCGGTACGTTTAGATCATTGCAAAAGTAACCAGCAGCACCGCCAACAACAGCGCCGGTAAGCGCACTTCCCCCCGTTACGTCAGCGATGACCGCGCCGCCAAGGGCGCCCGCCGCGCCGCGTTGGGCGTTGTTTTGAAGGCATCCGGAAAGTGCAATTACGACAGGGATCAGCAATATGGTGACTTTATGGGTCATTGAAAACTCCTTGGATGATGAGACCTAGGCACGACATTGGGTCGTGCCATTTCTCGGGCCGCCGAAATTCAGAACGCATAAATCAAACATATAGCAGAATAAGCAAAGCGCTACCGCCGTGATCAGCGATGGTCATTTATTCGCCGATAGCGTGCATTGGCCTATATCCGCACCACCCGTTTGCCGAAACTGCGGCCTTCCAAAAGCCCGTAAAGCGCGTCGGGGGCGTTTTCCAGGCCGTCGATCACCTCCTCGGTATAGTGCATTTTCTCCGTCGCCAGCCATTCGGTCATGTCGCGGGCAAAATCGGCATAAAGGCTTTTGGGAAAGCTGTCGAAGATGATGAAGCCTTGGACCTTTACCTTCATCCGCAAGATTGTTCCCATGATGGTAGGGCCCATATCGGGACCATCTGGCAGACCCGGCAGGTTGTACCAAGACACCACACCGCAGACGGGCATCCGGGCAAAGGCGTTCAGCAGCGGCAGCACAGCGTACAGTACCTTGCCGCCGACGTTCTCGAAATAAACATCTATACCCGCCGGGCAGGCAGCCTTTAGCTGGGCGGCAAAATCAGGGGATTTGTGGTCGATGCAGGCATCAAACCCCAGCACATCCACCACATGCGCGCATTTTTCCGGCCCGCCTGCGATGCCCACTACGCGGCAGCCTTTGATCTTGGCGATTTGGCCCACGGTGGCCCCCACGGGGCCAGAGGCCGCAGCGACCACGACCGTTTCACCCGGCTTTGGCTCACCAATTTTCAAAAGCCCTGCATAGGCGGTATAGCCGGGCATCCCCATGATCCCCAGCGCCCAAGACGGGTTTGTGGGGTTAGGGCCAAGGTTCAGCACGTCGACGCCGGCCGACAGTGCATAGTCTTGCCAGCCGCTGCCCGCCAAAACATAGTCGCCGGGGGCAAAACTGTCCAAATTGGACAGCATCACCTCGGCCACCACTTGCCCTGTCATCACGCCGCCAATTGCCACGGGTTCGGCATAGGATTTCGCATCATTCATCCGGCCGCGCATATAGGGGTCAAGCGACAGAAAGGCGGAACGGAGCAGCATTTGGCCCGGCCCCGGTGTCGGGATCGCCGATTCTTCAAGCCGCAAGGTGTTGGCATCTGGTGCGCCCTTTGGGCGCTGGGCTAGGACGATACGGCGGTTGGTTTGGGCGTTTTGGGGCATGGGATTTCCTTTGAGGTTCGCCCCAGCCTAATGCGTATTACTGCGGGGAAACAGGGGGTATGGGAATTGCGGAGTTTGGGTAAGAAAGTGATTCAGCTTTGCGCTGTTTCACGCTAACCTTGGGGAAATGCAGGAGGTCTTATGGATTTAGGCGATGTTAATGCGCGCGGGATGGTGCTGCTTGGTTGCGGCAAAATGGGATCGGCCATGTTGCAAGGCTGGTTGGCGCAAGGTGTAAAGGCAGGGTCGGTTTGGGTCAATGATCCGGCCCCCAGCGATTGGCTGCGGGCCACGGGTGTGAACCTGAATGTACCGCTGCCCACGTTGCCTGCGATTGTGCTGATCGCGGTAAAGCCGCAGATGATGGCCGAGGCGCTGCCAACGCTGGCGGCGCTTGGCAATGGCTCAACGCTGTTTGTGTCGGTTGCCGCTGGTACGACGATTGCGTTTTATGAACGGGTTTTGGGGGCAAAGACCCCTATCATTCGCGCCATGCCGAATACGCCTGCCGCCGTGTCGCGTGGCATAACCGCGATTTGTGGCAATGCGGTCGCGACCGAGGCACATATGGCGATGGCCGAGGCGCTGTTGGCCGCCGTGGGGCAGGTGGTGCGATTGGAAGGTGAGCATCAGATGGACGCTGTGACCGGATTGTCCGGGTCTGGGCCTGCCTATGTGTTTCACATGATCGAAGCGATGGCGCGGGCGGGTGAGGCCGTGGGCCTTGCGCCCGATCTTGCCATGACGCTGGCACGCGCGACGGTGTGCGGGGCTGGCGAGCTGGCCCATCAAGCGCCAGAGAGTGCAGAGCAATTGCGGATCAACGTCACCTCACCCGGTGGGACAACGGCGGCGGGGTTGGCGGTGTTGATGGCCGAATTGCCAGATCTGATGACCCGCACCGTGACAGCCGCCACCAATCGCGGCAAGGAGTTGGGCAAATGATCAGCTATGATGACTTTGCGGCGGTTGATATTCGGGTGGGCACCGTGACCCGCGCCGAACCTTTTCCCGAGGCGCGCAAGCCTGCGTTCAAGCTTTGGGTCGATTTTGGCGGTGTTATTGGCGAAAAACGGTCCTCAGCCCAGATAACCGCGCATTACACGCCCGAAGGGTTGGTGGGCCGCCAAGTGCTGGCGGTGGTGAATTTCCCACCGCGCCAGATAGGCAAGGTGATGTCAGAAGTGCTGGTGCTGGGCGTGCCGGATGCGTCTGGTGAAGTCGTGTTGATTGGTCCAAGCCTGCCCGTGCCAGATGGAGGAAAGCTGTTTTGAAACCCGAAGTTTTTGTCACCCGCCCCATGCCCGGCAAAGTAATTGCCGAAGCGATCCGCTATTTTTCTTTGACCATCCGCGAAGATACCACACCGCTATCACCACAAGACTGTGGCGATTGCTTGCAACAGTATGATGCGGTTTTGCCGACCTTGGGCGACCCGTTCACCGCCGAAGTGTTTGAGAAAAACCATGCACCGCGCTGCCGGTTGCTGGCGAATTTTGGGGTAGGGTATAACCATATCGACGTGGCGGCTGCCAAAGCGGCGGGGATCATCGTGACCAATACCCCCGGCGCTGTGACGGATGCGACGGCCGATATCGCACTGACATTGATGCTGATGACCGCGCGGCGGGCGGGTGAGGGTGAGCGGATGCTGCGCGCGGGCGCGTGGGAAGGCTGGCACCCGACGCAGATGCTGGGCGCGCATATGTCAGGCAAAAGCCTTGGCATTATCGGTATGGGGCGCATCGGCAAAGCCATCGCAAAACGCGCGCATTACGGCTTTGGCATGCCGGTGCGGTTTTTCAACCGATCGCCCGTCGCTAATCCGGGGCTGCCTGCTGAGCAGGTGGATATGGAGGCGGCACTGGGCGCAGATTTTGTGGTGATTGCCCTACCCGGTGGTCCGGCAACCCGTCATTTGATCGACGCGGATGCTTTGGCGCAGATGCAGCCGCATGCGTTTTTGATCAATATCGCGCGGGGCGATATTGTTGAGGAATCGGCCCTGATTGCAGCTTTGGCGGACGGGACAATCGCAGGCGCGGGCCTTGATGTGTATGAACACGAACCAAAGGTTGGCGTAGACTTGATCGCGATGGAAAACGTGACCTTGCTGCCGCACCTTGGCACCGCCGCCCTAGAGGTGCGCGAGGCGATGGGGCTGATGGCCGTCGCTAACCTACATGCGTTTTTTGAGGGCAAACCTTTGCCCAATCTTGTGTGATCATGTTCGCCTGTTTCCATCGAATATCCTCGCCGAAGGCTCTGTTCGGCCGCAAACACCGCCTGCGGGGGCTCGATGCCCCCAATGGTGGCCCCTGCGTGCTATGATTATATCGCCGGGGCGGCAGTATATCTTTGTCCATATTCCCAAAACCGGCGGCACTGCGTTGAGCTTGGCGCTGGAGGCGCGGGCGATGAAGGATGATATATTAATTGGCGACACGCCCAAAGCGCAGGCGCGCAAAGGGCGGCTTAAAGGGGTGCAAACGGCGGGGCGGCTGTGGAAACATTCGACCTTGGCCGATATTGATGGGCTTGTGACCGCGCAAAACATCGCCGCGATGTTTACCCTTACGCTGGTGCGCAATCCTTGGGACCGGGCGGTCAGCTATTACCATTGGCTGCGGGGGCAAAGCTTTGCGCATCCGGCTGTGGGGTTGGCCAAAGCTATGAATTTTAGTGGTTTTCTGAACCATCCGCAAACCCAAGCCAGTTTTCGGTTGTGGCCAGCCAGTGCCTATATGCGGGATGTTTTGGGCCAAGAAACCTGCACGCTCTACCTGCGGCTGGAACATTTGGACCAAGACATTGCACCTTTTGAGGCGCATTTGGGTTTTGGCCTAACCCCTTTGGCGCGTGCGAATGCATCAATGCGCCACACCGATTGGCGTGGGTATTATTCTGATACGGATGCCGCCCTTTTGGCCCAGATCTGCGCCGAAGATATCGCCCGGTTTGGCTATGGCTTTGACGATAAGGCAAAGGGCGGCATCGTTTAAGATGCCGCCCTCAACTATTCTGAAACAGCCGTAAACTCAGGCTGCTTGCTTTTTCGGTGCAAAGCGGGTGTAGAACCCATCACCCTTGGCCGCCATGTCACGCAGCAGGGCAGGCGTTTTGAAACGGTCGCCATATTGGGCCGTCAAGGCATCGCACATTTCAACTGCGCGGGCGGCCCCGATCATATCCAGCCATGACAGCGGCCCGCCCGACCACGGCGCAAAGCCCCAGCCCAGAATTGCGCCCACATCGCCTTCGCGGATGTCCATCAACACGCCATCTTCCAGCGCGCGCACGGCTTCCAGCACTTGGGCCATCAACAGGCGGTGTTGCACATGGGTCACGTCTGGTTGATCGTCAGCCACTGGATAAGCTGCCTCTAGCCCATCCCATAGGCCCAGACGCTTGCCTTTGTCATCATAGCTATAGAACCCCGCGCCGGACTTTTTGCCCAAGCGTCCAAGGTCTGCCATCGCAAACAGCACGGTATCCACAGCGCTGTCAGGATAGGCATCACCCATGGCCAGTCGCGTGGCCTTGGCAATCTTCACGCCCAGATCAATCGAGGTTTCATCGACCAATTGCAGCGGACCCAAGGGCATGCCGACCAGTTTGGCCGCGTTTTCGATCAACACGGGTTCCACCCCTTCCGCAACCATGCGGATGCCTTCGTTGATGTAAGGAATGATGCAGCGGTTGGCATAGAAAAAGCGCGCGTCATTGACCACAATCGGCGTCTTGCGGATTTGGCGCGCAAAATCAAGCGCTTTGGCCACCGCCCGGTCGCCTGTCGCTTTGCCACGAATGATCTCAACCAACAGCATCTTGTCCACCGGGGAAAAGAAGTGGATGCCGATAAACTGATCGGGCCGCGCGCTGGCTTTGGCCAGATCGGTAATCGGCAAGGTGGAGGTGTTGGT
>CBDTUV010000156.1:0-7041 GCA_965363575.1 uncultured Pseudorhodobacter sp.
CCAGATAGGCACGCGGGGCGGGAATTTTCGGCATCCGCTGCATCATCGGGTCAAAGGGTGCGGACATCGGCGCATAGCCGGTAATCGCCAAGGCGCCCAGCGTGCAACCGTGATAGGACGGATAGCGCGAGATAACCTTGAACCGTTGCGGCTGGCCTTGGGTAATCACATATTGCCGCGCCAGTTTCAGCGTACTTTCCACCGCCTCGGACCCACCCGAAACAAAGAACACCTTGTTCAGGCCTTCGGGTGCCAAACCGGCTGTCTTGGCCGCCAGTTCCTCGGAACTTTCGGTCTGAAAATGCAGGCGGTAGCCAAAGGTGGATTTCTCCATCTGCGCCCGCATCGCGGCCAGAACCGCCGGGTCGGAATGACCAAGGTTAGACACCATCGCACCCGACGATCCGTCAATATACCGCTTGCCCGATACATCCCACATATAGATGCCCTCGGCGCGGTCCAACACGGGGCGCGGGGATTTGGTTTGGTAAAACAGGTTCGACATTTTATCCCCCGTTCCGCGCCAGATGTTTGCGCAGGAAATTGCGGGTGCGTTCCTCTTGTGGGTTTTGAAAGATCACACTTGGCGGGCCTTCCTCGACCACCACCCCTTGGTCCATGAACAACACGCGGTCGCAAACCGAGGCCGCAAAATCCATCTCATGCGTGACGATGATCATGGTCATGTGTTCTTCGGCCAGTTGCTTCATCACCATATTGACCTCTTCGACCAACTCGGGGTCCAAGGCACTTGTCGCCTCGTCAAACAGCATCACCTTGGGCTTCATCGCCAGCGCGCGGGCAATCGCCACACGCTGCTTTTGGCCACCCGATAGACGCGAGGGGTATTCGTCAATCTTTTCCAACAGACCTACTTTGATCAGTTGTTCTTCGGCCAACTTGTTCGCATCCGCCTCGGAAAGCCCTTTCAACATGCGGGGGGCAAGCGTGATATTGCCGCGCACGGTCAGGTGCGGAAACAGGTTAAAGTGTTGAAACACCATGCCAATATCTTGGCGCACTTGGTTGACGTGCTTTTCATACTGGCGCGGCGGCAGCTTGCGATTGATCTGCACGCCTTCCAGCCACACCTCACCCGACGACAGAGGGTCCAATTCGTTTATCGCGCGCAATAGCGTGGATTTGCCAGAACCGGATGGGCCGATGATGGCGACAATTTGCCCCCGGTCCACGGTCAGGTTGATATCGCGCAACACCTGCAGTTTGCCAAAACTCTTGGCAGCATTCTTGATTTCCACAAAGGCTGTTTTGGTCATGCGGCCCTCCTGTCAGCGCGACGCAGCGATGCGGCGTTCCACACGCCGCAAACCTGCCTCTAGCGCGAGGTTGATGATGTAATAGCAAAACGCCGCGGCGAGATAGAATTCAAACGGGCGGTACGTGCGCGAAATGGCCTGCTGTGCGGCCAACGTCAGCTCCATGACACCAATCACGGAAACCAGCGCGGAATCCTTGAGCAGTGCGATCATGTTATTGCCCATCGGCGGAATAACGGCCCGCACCGCTTGCGGGATGATAATGCGGCGAAGGGTTTGGCCACGCGACAATCCCAAGGTCCGCGCACCTTCATACTGGCCCTTATCCACGGCCAAGATCGAGGCCTGGATCAGTTCGGAATTATACACCGCGAAATGCAGGCCAAGGCCGATCACCCCCGCCACGAACGCGGGCAAATCAATCCCCACTTGGATCAGCCCGAAATAGATCAGGAACAATTGCAACAACAGCGGCGTACCCATGAACAGCCAGGCAAACAGCCGCATCGGCAGGCGGATTACCCAATGACCATAAAGTGCTGCCACAGCAAAGATAATGCCGCCAAAGAACGACAACAGCCCTGCGCCAATGGTGATGGCAATCGTCCAGCCCATGCCTTGCAAAAGCACGCCGAAATAGCTGGGCACTACGGTGAAATCAAGACCCATGCGGACGATCTCCGAAAGAATTGGTCCCTAAAGGATTGGTCCCCATCATACGATCCGCGCTTTCCGGTCCAGCCAGGCGATGCCTTGGCCGACCACATAAATGATGATCATGTACAAAGCGCCTGACAGCAAAAACATCTCAAACGGTTTGTAGGTAGACCCGATATAACGCTGCGCGGTATAGGTTAGCTCGATCACCGAAATGGCCGCGACCAGTGCGGTGCCCTTGATCAGCGCGTTGATGTTCACCCCCAAAGGCCGGATCATCATCCGCATCGCTTGTGGCAAAACTACTTTGCGCATCGTCTCCCACCGGCTCATGCCCAGCGTGCGCGCGGCCTCGGTCTGGCCCTTATCAACCGACTGAATTGCGCCGCGCATCGTCTCGGTCATATAGGCTCCGATATTGATGCCAAGGCCAATCACCCCTGCATCAAACGCATCCAGTTGAATGCCAATCTGAGGGCCGCCAAAATAAAGGATGAACAGTTGAATAAGTGCGGGCGTGCCGCGAAAAATGCTAACATAGGTCGCCCCAATCGCGCGCAAGATCACGCTGCGCGACATCCGGGCAGCAGCCCCCAACGCGCCACAGGTCAAACCCAAAATGGTGGTCAAAATGGACAGTTGGATCGTGACCAAAGCCGCCTCTAGAAAGAAGGGATAGACACGCAAGATCAGGTCAAAATCCATACAGGCCCCCTAATGATGATCAACGCGCGGCAACACAGGCAGCGCGCGGATTTCACGGATAAGGGCGGTGGTTTCCTCTATCGCGGCGTCCAAGAACCGCTTGCCGTTCTCCGGCGTGGCCACGGTCGGATCGCCCATCGTGCCATCGGGCGACACGGCTGACCACCAGCGCATCAGCATAGCACCCCCACCTTTGCCCGCCAGATCAAGGTTGAAAAACTTGCTTTTCGGGTCATGCACATTCTGCGTTTCGGCCTTGGTCAAATCAACCCGTTCGGGGTGCAAATGCATATACATCGCCGCCTCAAATTCACCTGCATGGGCGATCCCGCCTATGTCCGAGGCGCGTATCTCATTGATCCGCGCCGACATTAAATTCCAATAGCTGGCCGACACACAGATTATTCCCGTTTCAATCACCGTTTTGCGCGCCGCCAGATCCAATACCGGATGGTTAGAACCATGGCTGTTCAACAGCAAAATCCGCCGGAACCCATGATGCGCAAGCGATTTGGTGATGTCGCAAACAAAGGCCAACAGGGTTTCGGGCTGAATCCAAATCACGCCCGGAAAATCCTTGTGATGCTCATTAAATCCGTAAGGGATAGCCGGCATCACGAACACCTCATCGGGGGCCGCAGCTGCCACACCATTGGCCACAGCCATGCCCAACACCGTGTCGGTATCCAGCGGCATATGCGGCCCGTGATCTTCAGTCGCCGAAACGTTCAGAATGACAACGCGGTCTTTATCGGCATCGCGCACGTTTTCCCACGTCAAATGGCCGTAAGTGGTCGTCATCCTAGCTCCCGCGGTGAAAAAATGGTCCCAAAGGTGCAAAAGGCCCGCCGGAATACCCGGCGGGCCAATCGTTTTACCTTAGCGGATGTCGCCGCCGACCCATTCATTGGCAATCGCCAGATAGGTGCCATCTTCCATCATCGCATCAAGTGCTGCCTTCATCGCTGCGGCCAGATCGGGGTTACCTTCACGGATCGCAATGCCTGCGCCCACGGGTTCAGCCGATGGATCGCTGATAACGGCAAGGTCATACTGCCCGGCCTTCATCGCCAACATCACGGGGATGGAATCGTTCACAATCGCATCCACGCGGCCATTGGTCAGTTCCAACAGCAGTTCTGGAAGGCCCTTGTAGGTGTTGATGTCATACCCTTGGTCACGGGCCCACTGCTCATGCGTCTCACCCAAGGTCACGCCAACTTTGACGTCCTTCAATTGCTCTACCGTTGTGATAGGCGACCCGGTCTTGGTGAAAATAGCGCGCTTGGTGGTGTAATAAGGGCCAACAAAATCAATCACCTTGTCGCGCTCTTCGGTGATCGACATCGACCCTACCACTGCGTCATATTTGTTCGCCAAAAGGCCTGCAATAATGCCATCCCACGCTGTGGTCACAATCTCGACCTCTAGGCCCATGCGCTTGGCAATTTCGGTACCAATGGCCGGGTCAAAGCCCACGACTTCATTCTTTTCATTCACAAAGTTAAACGGCGGATACTGGCCGCTCATCGCGATCTTCAAAACACCGCGTTCTTTGATGCCATCCAACTCATCAGCAAAGGCGGGCGTCAGCGCCAGCCCCAACGCGGCAACGCCGCCAGCCAAAATAGTACGACGAAGGATGTTTCCAATCATGCTCATTCATTTTCTCCCGGTTGTGTGACTTGATTTTATTGGCCGCCGAGTCGCTTTTGCACCCTTTGGCAATTTCATGACGCAAGGTTGCATCGCGGGGCATCATAGGGCAAATAGATAATGCAAATGCCCTGAATAGATGAAATCTATGTTAAAGAAATATGAACAGCGCCTGCCGTGGCAATTGGACTGGAACCTGCTGCGCACCTTTATGGTCGTGGTCGATGAAGGCGGCATCACGCCTGCTGCAAATTTCTTGGGCCTGAAACAGCCCACCATTTCGGCTGCACTGAAACGGCTGGAGGACAGCTTTGGCCGCAAATTGGTGAACCGTTCACCCAACCATTTCAGCGTCACACCCTTGGGTCAGGTCCTTTATGCCGAGGCGCGGTCCGTCTTTGGCACCATCTCGCAACTGCCAACTTTGATGAGCGGGATGGACGATCAGGTTACAGGCCACATCAGCATCGCAGTGGCCAGCCATGTTGTGTCGCCGCATTTTGACGCCGTGCTGGAGCAGTTCAACGCGGCCCACCCGCAGGTCACGTACTCCATCTCAACCGTGGACAGCGCCGAGGTGGTCGCGCACCTGCAACAAAACCGCGTGACGCTGGGAATTTGCCTGCTGCAAGAGCCACCCTTGCGGCTGGAAACGCGCACGCTCTACCGTGAATATTTCGGCTTTTACTGCGGGCCAAAGCATCGCCTCTTTGGTCGGGATGATATTCGCATGGCAGAGCTAAAGGGCGAAAATGCAGTTTCGTTTCAAACGGATGAGGTGAACGGCCCCTTGTTCGGCGTGGCGGGCCTGCGCCAACAGGCCGGGATGAAGCCGGGGCTAAAGGGAATATCGTCAAGTCTGCCAGAGGTGCGGCGTATGATTATTTCAAACATCGGCATCGGCGCATTGCCAGTGCATGTGGCGCAACGTGATGTGAACCAGGGCGTGTTGTGGCAGTTGCCGCCCTACTCCAACCTTCCGGCCATTGATATTTACGTGGTGACCAACCCAAAGCGCACGTTAAACCGGGCTGAAACGGGGCTGCTGGACTTGCTTGCCAACACCTTGTCACAAACACCGTTGTCGACGCGCACCTACCGCTAAATCAGCGCTATCACCTGCGCGGTGACGGCCAGCGTTCCCATATCGCCGCCAAACTCCATCGGGCGCAGCAGGTTTTGGGCAAAGCCTTCCTCAACCGCCGCCTCTATCCGTCCTGCCGCCAGCGCCAGATCAGGCTGATGCAGCTTGTCGGCCAGATAATCCAGCATCAACGCCCCGCTAAGAATAGCGGCCAAAGGGTTGGCCTTGTCTTGGCCCATAATATCGGGCGCGGACCCGTGGGCGGGTTGAAAGAGGCCAATTTCATCCCCGATTTCGCCGCAAGGGGCCATGCCCATGCCACCCACCAAGCCACCCGCAAGGTCCGACAAAATATCACCAAACATGTTTTCGGTGACCATCACGTCAAACTCCCACGGGCGGCGCACCAGATCGAGCGCCATCGCATCGACGTAATTGTACCCGGTCGTCACGCTCGGAAATTCGGGCCGCACCTCATCAAAAATCTTGCGGAAAAACGCGAGCGAGGCAAAGACATTGGCCTTGTCCACACAGGTTAAATGCCCCGGCCGCCCTTTGCGTTCCTTACGGCGCTGGGTCAGCGCAAAGGCGAAACGGTGCAGGCGTTCAGTGATGCTGCGCGAAATGCGCAGGGTGTCATAGACCGCTGTGTCGCCTTCAAACCGGGTGCGGCCATGCACGGCGGCGGAATAAAACAGCCCCTCGGTCGACTCGCGGATGATGACCAAATCAATCCCCGCCGCGCGCGGGTCTGCCAGCCGCTGCGGCGCATTGGGATAGGCCTTTACCGGGCGCACCCCGCCGTAAAGCTGATAGCGGTCGCGCAGGCGCAGATGCGGTGAAATCTCAGTCCCGTCAGCGTGACGAATAGAGGGCAGGCCAATCGCGCCCAGAAAGATCGCATCCGCCTGCCCCGCCGCCTCTTCTCCGCCCGGTTCAATATCGACGCCATGATCGCGGAAATAGGCGGCCCCTGCGTGAATTTCGGTCAGTTCCAACGGCGGCAGGCGCAGCTTGTCCAAACAGACCGCCAGCACCTGCAAGGTGGCATCAGTCACATCAACGCCAATCCCATCGCCCTTGATCACCGCAATTTTCGCCATCGCCTTGCCCCTTTTACTGCGTGCCATGCGCCAACCGCTGGCCCGTGTCGGCGGACCGATAGATCAGCTGTTCCAAAACCATCACATCCAGATAATCGCGCGCCTCGTTTTCCAAGACGCCCGTGCCTGTCAACGCCTGCACCACATGGCGTTGCAGCGCAAAGACGCAATCGCCGGCAAAGCCTTGATAATTTGCAGGGGCAAGCAAAGTCTCCATGTCCTGCCCACCAAAACGGCGCAAGCGAACATGGCCATCCCCTTCCAGACTTAACGTGCCTTTGGTGCCTTCAACCAGCGCCTCGCCAAAGGTCAGGCGCGGGTTTTTGGTGGCATGGTCCAACAAGCGGTTGCCATCAAACACGGCGCGCAGGCCGTCTGCATGGGAAAAGATAACATAGCCCGCATCCTCGCCCGCAATCACCGGGTTGCAGCGCCGCAGGTCGGCATAGACGGCGGTCGGCGGGCCGAACAGATAGCGGTAAGTATCAATGTAATGGACACCGGTTTCATGGATCAGCAGCCGGGGCATCTGGCGGAAATAGGGTTGGCGCGCCACATA
>CBDTUV010000157.1:0-6997 GCA_965363575.1 uncultured Pseudorhodobacter sp.
ACCTTTGGGTGGCTGCGACGTTAGCGCTGGCCCCCCCGGCTTTTCGCGCTAACCCGCCCCGATCAACATCCCTGCGGCCAAAACCAATCCGCCGCCCAAAACCACCTGAAACGTTGCCCTTAAAAACGGCGTTTCCATATAGCGGTTTTGGATCCATACAATCGCCCACAATTCCACAAATACCACGGCAATGGCGATGGCGGTGGCCGTCCAGAAATCGGAGATCAAATAGGGCAGCGCATGGCCCAAACCGCCCAAAGTGGTCATCACCCCTGCTGAAATCCCGCGCTTCCACGGCGACCCGCGCCCCGAAAGCTGACCGTCATCTGATGCTGCCTCGGTAAAGCCCATTGAGATCCCGGCCCCGATTGCGGCGGCCAAGCCAACCAGCAAGGTCGTGTGGGTGTTTTGCGTGGCAAAGGCCACGGCGAAAATAGGCGCCAGCGTGGATACCGACCCATCCATCAACCCCGCCAACCCCGGCTGGACCCAAGTCAGCACGAACTGGCGATGCGCTGTGCGGTCTTCTTCATCTCGCGCGTCGCCGCCCAGATGCTCGGCCTCCAACCCTTCGGCGCGGGTTTCATGCGCAGCCTCTGCGGCGGCCAGATCACCCAACAATTTGCGCGTATCGGCATCGGTTGTGTTGGCCGCAGCGCGCACATAGAAATCATGCGCGTCTTTTTCCATTGTCGCGGCCTCGCCCCGGATTTTATCAATCCCAAGGTTCTTGGTCAGCCAAATTGGGCGGCGGGCATAAAACCCCGCGACATGCTCACGCCGGATCAGCGGGATCACCTTGCCGAACCGTGCGACATGCAGGTCTATCAACCGCTTGCGGTGGCCGTCTTCTTCCTCGGCCATGCCATCAAAAACGGCTGCTGAATTCGGAAAATCGCTGCGCAAGCGTTCAGCATAGCTGCGATAGATGCGCGCGTCATCTTCCTCGGATGAAATGGCCAGCGCCAAAATCTCTTGTTCGGTCAGGTCGGAAAAACGGCGGCGGTTCGAAAAACCGGGGATCATGTGACTCTCCACTTTAGAATGGTTCTAACTTATCGCCCCCTGTCACAGAAGGCAATCCCATAGGGATGCCCGCCTGAACCTGTAAAAGACCACCGTGCCGCCCGTCACACCTCAAATCGTGCCGGGTCTAACCGTAAAATCAAGTTGGGGTCGGGGCAGATTTGTGACCAGACGTTCCACAGCCCCGCATGGCCTACACCGAAAAAATTGCCCTCGGTTTGTTCAAGCATAGAGGTCATGATCTGAAAATGCAGATGCGGTGCCCAGCCGCCGTTTTCATGCCAATCGCCCAGATGCGCGATGATTTGGCCGGGGGTAACGCTGTCACCCACCTGCAACAACCTCGGCAGGCTGCCGCCCAAATGGCCATAAAGCGTGTAAAACGGCACCGGCCCGGCATGTTCCAAAATCAGCGTATGGCCATAATCCAGCGGGTCGGCGTTATAGGTCAGATGCCGCACTGTGGCGGCAAAAGGGGCATGCACCGGCGTGCCCGCGGGGGCGAAAACATCGATGCCCAGATGCACGGTGCGGCGTTCATGGCTGGCCTTGTCGGCAAATTGGTCGGTCGCATAGACCTTGCGGTTTTCGCCATAAAGCCCGATGCCGTAAGGCACACCTTGCGCCGTGAACCACCCATCAAACGCCCGGTCGGAAAAGGCAGGCATATCGCCGCGCTGGCCTGCGGTGGGCAAGGCGATGCTGGGGCTTGCGTTGATCTCGGGCAAAAACACCGGGGCAGGGGTGGAAGCCGCAAGATGGGCCAGAATATCGCCCAAACCTGCCACCGCCTCTTGCCCGGCACCTGCCCGCAAAATCGCCCGCAACAAGCCTTGATCGACCGAGGCCAACCGCGCGGCCACTTGCGCATCACAGGCGGCCAGAAGCACAGGCAGGTCCAGCGGCCCTTTGGCTGCGGCTTGAAACAGCGCGGTATACAGGTCCGGTTGATCTGACAATTGGGCAGCGAGGGAGTGATAATCGGGCATGGTTTAGTCCTTTGAGGCGGTCCCCAGAACGGGAGTGTAGGTGGGAATGGCAGGGTAGGCGATACCCCGAAAAGCTGGAAAATCGGCATAGCGGGCGCGACGCGCGGCCAAACCTTCTGTCGGTTCACCCCCGGCCGCAAGCAGTTTTCCCTTTGGTGCCACATAGGATGAAATCATTTGCGAAGGGGCGTCGCGCCATGTCAGGTTGAACGCGGCATTGGTGGGGAAAAACCACATCTCATGATAGGGCAGATGGTCATGGACCCAATAGGCCAGATCGCGCCAATCTCGGCCCTGATTATATTGATCGGCAAACCACGGCACGACCAGCGACACACAGGCCCCCATCCGGCCCGCTGCATCACGTTTGTCCCAGATATGGCCTGCATAGTTGGCCTCGTTTCGCGCGCATTTCAGATCATGGTCATTGCCGAACTTGTTAACATCCGGGCTGCGATAGGCTGACCGTACCGCCACCGGGCCAAATGTTTCGACCATCGGGTCCAAAAGCTCGGTACAAAACGCCCGGCCCGCGGCCAAAAACAGATCCACATCGCCCGGCAAATTTGGGATGGCATGAAAGCTGCCAATTTCTGAATACAGAAAATCGCGTGCGAAGAAATGTCGCGACAACCGCGCCTTGCCCAAGCGTTCCAGCATATTTAGCGATGTCACAGCCCGCATTTCGGCCCTTTCTTTGATCAAACCCTATGCGCGCCGCCCCAACCTTGCAATCACGACTTGCCCCCTGCGCACAGCCGCTTTATCCCTTTACCCAAGCGTTTTGCCAAAGGACCAGCCATGACCAATCTGCGTTTCGATAAATCCAAACTCCCCTCCCGCCATGTCACCGAAGGACCATCGCGCGCGCCGCATCGGTCATACTTCTATTCGATGGGGATTTCCGAGGAAGAGATTCACCAGCCTTGGGTTGGCGTGGCCACCTGCTGGAACGAGGCGGCGCCTTGCAACATCTCGCTGAACCGTCAGGCCCAAGCGGTCAAAGGCGGTGTGAAAAAGGGCGGCGGTACCCCGCGTGAATTCACCACCATCACCGTGACCGATGGTATCGCGATGGGCCATGAAGGTATGCGCTCATCACTCGCATCCCGTGAGGCGATTGCCGATACGGTGGAACTTACCATGCGCGGCCATTGCTATGACGCGATTGTGGGCCTTGCGGGCTGCGACAAATCCTTGCCGGGGATGATGATGGCGATGGTGCGCCTGAACACGCCGTCCGTGTTCATCTATGGCGGGTCGATCCTGCCGGGCCGCCTGAACGGCAAAGATGTGACGGTTCAAGACGTGTTCGAGGCCGTGGGTCAGCACCAAGCGGGCAATATGACCGATGCCGAGCTGGAAATTCTGGAACGCATCGCGTGCCCATCGGCCGGCGCCTGTGGTGGCCAGTTCACCGCCAACACCATGGCCTGCGTCTCTGAGGCGATTGGTTTGGCGCTGATGAACTCCTCGGGTGCGCCCGCGCCGTATGAGTCGCGCGATATGTATGGTGAGGCATCGGGCGTCGCCGTCATGAACCTGATTGAGAAAAACATCCGCGCCCGCGATATCGTGACGCTGAAATCCTTGCAAAACGCCGCACGGATTGTGGCCTGCACAGGCGGGTCCACCAATGCCGCTTTGCACCTCCCCGCCATCGCGCATGAGGCAGGGATTAAGTTTGACCTGTTCGACGTGGCCGAGATTTTCCGCGACACGCCCTACTTCGTCGACCTGAAACCGGGTGGGCAATTTGTGTCCAAAGATCTTTATGAAGCAGGCGGCGTGCCTGTGGTCATGAAAGAACTGCGCAAAGCGGGCCTGATGCACGAAGATTGCATGACAGCCTCGGGCCGCAGCATGGGCGAGGAACTGGACCGTATTCAGGGCGAGGCTGATGGCCGCGTGATCCACCCTGTGGCGACCCCATTGACCAAAACTGGCGGCGTTGTGGGCCTGAAAGGCAACCTTGCCCCCGAAGGCGCGATTGTGAAAGTGGCAGGCATGACGCCTGACCAGCAGGTCTTTACTGGCCCGGCCCGCGTGTTTGAATGCGAAGAAGACGCGTTTGAGGCGGTCAAAGCCCGCGGCTATAAGGAAGGCGAAGTCATCGTCATTCGTAACGAAGGCCCAGCAGGCGGCCCCGGCATGCGCGAAATGCTGTCGACCACGGCGGCGCTGTCTGGCCAAGGTATGGGCAAGAAGGTGGCATTGATCACCGATGGTCGTTTCTCGGGTGCGACCCGTGGGTTCTGCGTGGGCCATGTTGGCCCCGAGGCCGCACATGGCGGCCCGATTGCCTTGCTGCAAAACGGCGACATGATCACCCTGAACGCGATCACTGGCGAGTTGTCGGTGGCGTTGACCGATGCCGAACTGGCAACGCGCAAAGCCAATTGGAAAGGCCCGCGCCAGACCGAATATGACAGCGGTGCGCTTTGGAAATATGCGCAACTGGTTGGTGGCGCACGCCTTGGTGCTGTCACCCATCCCGGCGCAAAGGCCGAGCGTCATGTCTACATGGATCAGTAAAACCCGGATCACCCTCTTTCTGGTGTCGGTGTTGGTGTCGGGCTGCGTTATGCCCGATGCCGCACCGGGTGTGTCGCAAGGCAGTACAGGCGCGCAAAGCGAACTGCGCCAATCACTGCAGGTTGGCGCGTTGAAATTGGTTGGCCCTTCAGGCTTTTGTCCGTTGCAAGCCACCCAGCGAAAGCTGGCAGGTGCGGATTTTGTGGCCTTTGCACCGTGTGGTGGTGATGAAGGCGCGATCTTGGCTGCGACCATTGGCGGCACCGACAGCGCGGCAGGCCTTACGCTGAAACAAGCGACCTTGGCCCCCTATTTCGCGACCGAAGTCGGTAATGACGCGCTGCGCGGTGCAGGCAGCAGCGACAAAATCACCGTGCATGAGGTTACGGATTACAAAGACGCCGTAGTGATCCGCCTTACGCGTCAGGCAGAGGGGAAAGCCACCCAGTCATGGCGCGCCTTGATGCAGATTGACGGGCGGCTGGTCACCCTAACCGTGCGTCCACGCCAAGACCAAACGGTCACGGGCACCGAAGGCCGCAGATTGATCACGCGGTTTGTCGATGCAATGCGCAGGGCCAATGCTGCGTGACGCATTTCCCGCGCCGCGCTTAAATTTTCGCCAACGGGTCTGCACGGGTTGGAATCTTAACAATTTTGCGTAAATAAGGGAATCGTTTCCAAATGGTCAACAATCGACCCAAGCACTAGGCGGCACGGATACGGTATGGCAAAACAAGGCGACCGTCTGATTGACAAGCTGATGCATCGCAGCGTGCTGCGGCGCTGGCGCAGGCTTGCTGATTTTGCTGGTGCAATGGAATTGGACAGCCTGCGGCGCTATCGCGGGCAGGCCTTGGCGCTGCGCCGCAATTTGGACCGGGTGATCCATCTGGCGGAACATCAATTGGCCTTGCCGGTTATCGGGTCCAACGCGATCCGCAGGCTTGTGGGAACCGATTGGGCTTGGCGCCCGATGCCGTGGAAAGGCCCTATTCCGGTGCCGGGAATTTCATCTGTGGCGAATAAATCCTTGGTGTGTGACGGGGCCACGGTGTTCCATGATTGCCGCCGCAGCGAATTGACCGTGCGCCAGATCCGTAACACGCGCGAGTCTGACTTGGCACCTTTTGGCCTGCGCATGGATGTGTTTCGCTTTGACGGGTCGTTCTTGTCGCTGGTGTTGGAACTGCCGCCCGAAGCGGTCGAAGGGCTGAAGCTGACCCACCTGATCCGCTTGGATGCCATTGTCGAAATGGAAAAGCCGCTGGAAATTTTCGCGCGGCTGAACATCAAGCATGGCCCCAATGTCGAACAAGTCGTGCGCGAATTGCCGTTGAATGAGCAAGAGGTGAAGGTGGAATTCGACCTCGCCTATACCAAGCTGAACGAAAAGCGGGTGGAGCGTATTTGGGTCGATTTGATCTTTGAAGGCCCGGAAATGAACCAAATCACCCTGCGCGACGTGACATTCTCACGTAGGCCAAGGGCGGAACTGTGATGCAAGCAAGGATGGGGCACCAAGATGGCTGAAGCCAAGCTGGTCAAAACACGGCTGCGGTCGGGTGTGTGGGAAGGCGTTCTGAGCGGGGCGCAGGGTGAGCCGCTGTTGGAGGTGCTGCACCTTGACGCGCAGGTCCCCGGCACCAGCATTACCGAAATCCCTGATCGCCCCGGCGATTGGGCGGTCCGTGTGCCCATCCCGGTTGAGGCCTTGTCCGAAGGCGTGCAGACCTTTTTAATCCGCGATGCGGTGTCTGGCGACAAGTTGGGGCATTTTACCATCATCACCGGCGTGGCAATGGAAGACGACATCCGCGCTGAAATGGACCTGCTGCGCGCCGAGTTGGATATGCTGAAACGCGCGTTCCGGCGCCATTGTTTGGAAGCGATGGGCTAGATTGGAAACGGGGGCGCTGCCCTCTAGCCTTACGGCTATTCCGCCGGAGTGCTTTTTCAAAGATGGAATCAGCGACTGTGCGGGCGTGACGCCGCGTTGGGGGTGACAGTTTGTTGGCTTCGCGGCATGGTGACGCCACGCAGTCTTGGAAAGGGTTCCCATGTCGCACTATCCGCATCTTCTTGCACCGCTTGACCTTGGCCATGTCACTTTGCCCAATCGGGTGCTGATGGGGTCGATGCACACAGGGCTGGAAGAAACCGGGGATTGGGCGCGGGTGGCCGAATTTTATGCCGCGCGGGCGCGCGGTGGCGTGGCGCTGATGGTGACGGGCGGCATGGCGCCGAATGCCGAAGGCGGCGTGTTTCCGGGCGCGGCAGGCCTGTTTTCGGCCAAAGATATCGCCAATCATCGCTTTGTGACGGATGCAGTCCATGCCGCAGGCGGGCGCATCGCCATGCAGATCCTACACGCCGGGCGCTATGCCTATAGCAAGGATTGCGTGTCAGCCAGCGCTGTGAAATCGCCCATCTCGCCCTTTGTGCCG
>CBDTUV010000158.1:0-6987 GCA_965363575.1 uncultured Pseudorhodobacter sp.
TTTGGCGACAAGGTTGATGCCAGCACATTCCAAGAGAACGTGCCAGAAGGGGCCGATGCCGAGCGCGTGCTGACACAGATGGCACTGGGAGGCTGCAATATCATTTTCACAACATCCTTTGGCTATATGGATGCGACCAATGCTGTCGCCGCCAAGTTCCCCGATGTGAAGTTTGAACATGCCACTGGCTTCAAGCGCGACTCGGCCAACGTATCGACCTATAACGCCCGTTTTTATGAAGGCCGCGCCGTGCAGGGCACGATGGCTGGCATGATGACGAAATCCAACAAAATCGGCTATATCGGCTCTTTCCCGATCCCCGAAGTTGTTATGGGCATCAATGCCTATTACCTCGCTGCCAAAAAGGTAAACCCTGCGGTCGAATTGTCGGTCATCTGGGCGCTGACATGGTTTGATCCGGCGAAAGAGGCGGACGCGGCCAAGGCAATGATCGAACAAGGCGTCGACGTGATTGCCGCCCATACCGATTCCACCGCACCTTTGGCCGAAGCGGCCAAAACACCGGGCGTGGTCGGCTTTGGTCAGGCCTCAGATATGGCGGCCTACAAGCCCAGCCCGCGCGTGTCATCGATTATCGACAACTGGGCCCCTTATTACATCGAACGTATCAAGGCGCTGCTCGAAGGCACTTATGAGCAGTCCGATATCTGGGCAGGCATTGCAGGCGGCGAAGTTGAAATCGGAGAGATCACAGAAGCCGTTCCAGCCGATGTAAAGGCCGCTGCGGAAAAAGTACGCGATGATATCGCGGCCGGCACGCTGCACCCCTTTACCGGCCCGATCAACAAGCAAGACGGCTCTGTCTGGTTGACCGAAGGTCAGACCGCACCAGACGGCGATTTGTTGGGCATGAACTTCTATGTCGAAGGGATCACGGTCGAACTCCCCAAGTAAGGGACGGGCTTTGTAACAAGGCTGGGGGGCTGTCTGCCCCCCAACAGGGTTTGCCACAAGGCAAACCCTTCCCCCCGAGGATATTTTTGAACAGAAAAAGAAAGCGCTGGGCGTGGGGACATGTTTGGCGGTTTTGCGTTTCAGGCGATTTGGGTTTGGGCTGATATGGACTTTGACTTTTTGATCATCGGCGGTGGGATTGCCGGGGTGTCTTGTGCGGCACGCTTGGCGGGGTCTGGCACCGTTTTGCTGTTAGAGGCGGAATCTGCGCTGGCGCATCACGCCTCGGGGCGATCGGCGGCCTTGTATGAACCGCGCTATGGGTTGGGGCCGGTGGTGGCACTGTCCATGGCATCGGGTGACTATTTCCACAGTGCAGCAGGGGTATTAAGCCCGCGTGGGATGATGATTATCGGCAAGGCGGACGAGGTCGCGCAGTTTGAGGCGGATGCGGCTAGCATGGACCTTGTGCCCATCGCCTTTGATCAGGCCCGCGACATTGTCCCGATCCTGAACCCTGACACTGTGGCCCATTGCGCCTTGGCCAACCATGCTTGGGACATTGATACCGATCTTTTGCTGCAAGGTTTTGCCCGGCAGGCGCGCAGCCAAGGCGCCGAGATTGTAGCCAAAGCCCCGGTGACGGCGATTGCGCGTGAAAGTGGCGGCTGGCGGGTGACCACGCCACAAGGCAGCCATACCGCGCGGGTTTTGATAAATGCGTCAGGGGCTTGGGCCGATGTGGTGGCCAAAATGGCAGGGGTCGCCCCTTTGGGTTTTACGCCTTTGCGCCGGTCCATGGCGCGGATCCCGGCCCCCGGCGGCCATGATGTCAGCCGCTGGCCGATGATGTTTGGCGCGGGCGAGACATGGTATTCCAAACCCGACGCGGGCGCGCTGATCGTCTCACCTGCCGAGGAGCATCTGACCACCCCGCATGATGCTTATGCCGATGACATGGTGCTGGCCGAAGGGCTTGCGCGCTATGAGGAAATGGTGACCGAGCCTGTCACCCGAATGTTGGCCAATTGGGCGGGTTTGCGTACGTTTTCCCCCGACCGCGTGCCGGTGATCGGGTTTGACCGTCATGCACCGGGCTTCTTTTGGTTGGCGGGGCAAGGGGGGTACGGCTTTCAATCCGCCCCCGCCGCATCGCAGCTTGCCGCTGATCTGCTGACAGACGCGGACAGCGTGATTGACGCGGGTGTCATCGCCAGCCTTTCGCCCCACCGCTTTGCATGACCGACCCCGCCCGCCGCACCGCCCCTGCTGCCGAGCGTAACCTTGCGCCGATATTGCGCGCCTTGCAGCAATATGCGCCCAGCACGGGACGCGCCTTGGAAATCGCCAGCGGCAGCGGCCAGCAAATCATCCATTTTGCAAAGGCGCATCCGGGCCTGACATGGCAAGCCTCGGATCTTGATCCTGAAAACCTTGCCTCCATAACGGCTTGGGCGCAGTTTGCCCCGGCGCCGAACCTGTTGCCCCCCATCGTGTTGGACGGCGCAAAACCGGGTTGGGCGCAGGCCCACGCAGGGCAATCCCTGATCCTGATGGTCAATGTCCTGCATCTGATATCCACCCCTGCCGCTTTGACCATTCTGCATGAATGCAGCGCAGCGTTGGCCCCGAACGGTAGGCTGCTGGTCTATGGCCCGTTTTTGCGCGATGGCAGCACGACCAGCCCCGGCGACGCGCTGTTTGACGCCGATTTGCGGGCGCGCGACCCGGCGATTGGCTATAAAGACCTGCATTGGGTCACGGCACAAATCGCCGCAAACGGGCTTGCGGTTCAAAGCGAACCCATGCCCGCCAACAACCTGATGCTGATTGCGCAAAAACCTTGATGTGAATCAAGGCACCAACCTGCGCGCCATGCGACCCCTCTTGCCAACAGTATGACAGGAGAAAAGCATGGACTGGAAAACCAAAAACGCGGATATGCGGGATCAGTTGCGGGTGATGAACCGCACAATCCCCGAAGTGGCCAAAGGCTTTGGCGCGCTGTCCAAGGCCGCCAAAGAGGCACAGGTTTTGGATGTCAAAACCCTTGAATTCGTAGCCCTAGGCATCGCCATCGCTGACCGCTGCGAGGCCTGCATCGGGTTTCACGTCGAAGCCTTGGCCAAGGCTGGCGGCACCCGTGCGGAAGTGGGCGACGTGTTGGGCATGGCCGTGCAAATGGGCGGTGGCCCCTCGCTTATGTATGCTGCCAAAGCGCTGGCCGCGTGGGACGAACTTACCGCCGAATAAATGTGCCCGGCGCGACGGAAACGTCGCGCTGTGCCGTTCTATACATGCACACATTTAAATATAAAGGAATACATCATGAAAACTCTGTTCCTCCTCACCACCGCGCTGACCTTGGTTGCGGGCCTTGCATTCGCCCAACAAGGCACCCCCGGCGCATATTTCATCGAACAATGGGATATGGACGGCAACGGCGAAGTGACCTTGGCCGAGGCTGAGGAAAAGCGCGCAGAAGTCTTTGTCATGTTTGACGCCGCCGAAGACGGTGTTCTGGATGCCACGGATTGGGTTGCCATTGCCGAACATTTGGCCGCAGAAACAGGCCCGAATGGCCCGGCGGCGGGTATGGGCAATGGCCCCGGAAAGTTCATCCACGACTCGATGACCCTAGCCTATAATGATGCCGATGGTGATGGCACGGTCACGCTGGACGAATTTGTCGCAGCCACCAAAACCGTGTTTAGCCAGATTGACCGCAACGGCGATGGGGTCATGACCCCCGCCGATTTCGGCAAGATGTAAAACCACCGATTTCGGCAAGATGTAACCACCCGCACAATCACGGCGCGATTGACGGGTGACAAGACAAGATCCGGCTGTCACATTGGCGGTCGGGTCTTTCTTGGGTGGGTTGTGCACGTGCGGGTATGGACGGGTCTATTGATTGCGGCGCTTGTTTTGGTCGGCTGCGGTGGCAAGCAAGAACGCAAGCGCGAACGCGTGGGGCATCCCCCCATAGCCACCGTAAACTCACCACAATTCAGCGATGCCAAACCGCATGACTGGGACGGTCGCAACCCCGACAGCTACGCCGTGCATGGCATCGACGCCTCACGCTGGCAGGGCGAGGTTGATTGGAAAACCGCCCAAGCCAACGGCGTTTCCTTTGCGTTTTTCAAAGCAACCGAGGGGGGCGATATCGTTGATCCTGCCTTTGATACTTACTGGAAAGGCGCTGGTGCCGCAGGCATCCCGCGCGGGGCCTATCACTTTTTCTACTTCTGCCGCCCTGCGATTGAACAGGCCCGTTGGTACATCCGCCATGTGCCGCGCTCACGCGGTGCTTTGCCCCCGGTTCTGGATATGGAATGGAACGCCCATTCCCCCACCTGCACCTCCCGCCCCGATGCGGCCCATGTCCGCCGAGAGGCCAAAATTTTCATGGACGCGCTAGAGCGCCACTATGGCCAGCGCCCCATCATCTATACCACCGTTGATTTTTTCACCGACAATCAGATGGGGCGGTTGTCGGGTTATGACTTCTGGCTGCGCTCGGTTGCGGGGCATCCGTCAAAGATCTATCCCGGTCAGTCGTGGCGCTTTTGGCAATATACGGGCACAGGGCTGGCTCCGGGGATCAAGGGCAAGGTGGACTTGAACGTCTTTTCCGGGTCGCGGGGCGATTGGCAAAACTGGTTGGCCAGCCGGATGCGCTGACGCGTCTTAATGAAAATCCCGGCTGGGAAACAGCACCTTGGCCTGCTCGCGTGGGTGGCGCGCACTCGATCGCGGGCCAAAATTGGGACCAGACCCAGACCCCACCACCGCGCGCCGCGTCTCATCCGCGCGGCCACCGCTGGGGTCAATCATCCCACCCTCAGGCCGCCCCAGCGTCAACAGCGCGCCCGATATATCCTCAATCGTCTCGGCAATCACATGCAGCACCGCACCCTCACGCTCCACCCGCCCGGTCACGCGCAGCAAACGCCCCGTCACCACCGCCTTGCGAAACGCGGCATAGACCGTTTTCCACACCACCACATTGGCCACGCCCGTCTCATCCTCCAGCGTGATAAACACCACGCCTGATGCCGTGCCGGGCCGCTGCCGCGTGATCACCAAGCCTGCCACAACCACCCGCCGCCCTGCATTTGCCAACCCCGCATGCGCCACAATCCCCGGCAGTTTCGGGCGCAACAACTCCATCGGATGGGCGCGCAAGGACAGGCGCAGCGACAGATAATCCTCAATCATCTCATCGCCCAAGGTCATCTGCGGCAAGGTCACCGCGGGCTCCACCCCACCCTCACCTTCCAAACCAAACAGCGGCAAGGGCGCAGGTCCGCGCAGCGCTTTGGCTTGCCATAACGCCGCCCGCCGCCCCAGCCCGATGCAGGTAAACCCGTCCGCCTCGGCCAAGCGTTCCAGCGTGTCCGGCCCAACGCCCGCGCGCCGCCACAGGCTTTCGATATCCGGGTATCCATTGCCCCTTGCGGCCACGATCCAGCGCGCATCTTCCTCGCGCAGCCCCTTGATCTGGCGAAACCCCAGCCGCAGCGCCAACCCGCCATCCACCCGGCGTTCCAACGTGCAGTCCCATTCCGAATGGCTGACCGACACGGGCCGCACCTCCACCCCCGCCTCGCGCGCATCGCGCACCAATTGCGCGGGCGCATAAAACCCCATCGGCTGGCTGTTCAGCAACCCACAGGTAAACGCCGCCTGATGATGCCGCTTTAACCAAGCCGAGATATAAACCAACCGCGCAAAACTCGCCGCATGGCTTTCGGGAAAGCCATAGCTGCCAAACCCCTCAATCTGCGCAAAACACCGTTCGGCAAACTGCGCGTCATAACCCCGCGCCAACATCCCCCCGATAAACCGATCGCGAAACCCGCCAATCGTGCCCATGCGTTTGAACGTGGCCAGTGACCGCCGCAGCTTATCCGCCTCGGCAGGCGTAAACCCCGCCGCCACAACGGCAATCTGCATCGCCTGTTCTTGAAACAGCGGCACGCCATAGGTTCGCCCCAACACCTCCATCATCGCAGGGCCCAAATCCTCGACAGGCTCTTTCCCCTGCCTACGGCGGATAAACGGATGCACCATGCCGCCTTGAATAGGGCCGGGGCGCACAATCGCCACCTCGCAGACCAAATCGTAAAACTGGCGCGGCTGCATCCGGGGCAAAAAGTTCAACTGCGCCCGGCTTTCCACTTGAAACACCCCAATCGCATCGGCGCGGCACAGCATATCGTACACGCGCGGATCCTCGGTCGGCGTATTGGCCAGCGTCAGCGCAAGCCCCCGATGCTGCGCCAACAGCGCGAAACTTTTGCGAATGGCCGTCAGCATTCCCAGCGCCAAGATATCCACCTTCAGCAGGCCCAGCGCGTCAATATCATCCTTATCCCACTCAATAATCGTGCGGTCCTCCATCGCCGCATTTTCAATCGGGCACAGCTCATCCAGCCGCCCATGGGTGATGACAAAGCCGCCGACATGTTGGCTTAGATGCCGCGGAAAACCGATAATCTCTCCAATCAAGCGCAGCGACAGCATCACGCGGCGGTCATTCGGGTCCAGCCCCGCCTCGCGCACGCGGTCCTCGGATGGGGACGCCGCCGACCAGCCCCAAATTTGCCCCGCAAGCCGCGCGATCACATCTTGGGAAATGCCCATCGCTTTGCCCACCTCGCGGATCGCCGCCCGCGACCGAAAATGGATGACCACCGCCGTCAGCCCGGCCCGGTGGCGACCATAGCGCTCATAGATATGCTGGATCACCTCTTCGCGGCGCTCATGTTCGAAATCCACATCAATATCTGGCGGCTCACCCCGTTCCTTGCTGATAAAACGTTCGAAAATGAGGGTAATAGATTCCGGCGGCACCTCGGTAATCCCCAGCAAATAGCAGATAACCGAATTCGCCGCCGACCCCCGCCCTTGGCACAAAATCCCGCGCGCCCGCGCAAATTGCACAATGTCATACACGGTCAGGAAATAGGGCGCATAGCCCATCTCGCCAATCAGCGTCAGCTCCTTTTCCACCCGCCCGATAATCTTGGCCGGCGGCCCTTCAGGGTAACGCCAGCGCAACCC
>CBDTUV010000159.1:0-6982 GCA_965363575.1 uncultured Pseudorhodobacter sp.
GCAGATGATGCAGATGATGCAGATGATGCAGATGATGTCGAAGTTGCCCAGGAAAGCCAACTTGCAGACCTCGATCAGGATCTGGATCAGGACGATCAAGACGATCAAGATGAAGATCTGGACCAAGCCGATCTGAATGACGACGGGCAAGAAGACGATGAATTGGCCGTTCTCGCCCCCTTGGACGCACAAGACGCAGCAAAGGAAAGCGCCGCGTCGCCCGCCAGCCCCGCCATGCCAGAAACAGCGGCAGAAACGCTGGAAGATACAAAAGCAGAAACGCCTGACGCAGCATCCGCGCCCATGGTAAACCCAATCCTGCTGCGCGCACGTGCGCGGGTTATCAAAATTCGCCGCGCCGGCGCCCCCTCTGCAGAGGCCGCGCCAACGCCTCAATCAAGCGACACAGACACAGACACTGGCACTGGCACTGGCACCGACAGCACCGCGCTCTCGCCCGAGGCTGAGGCCGATCTGATGCGTGAATTGGCCGATGTTGAGGCCGAAGCACCGTCGGAAACACCCGCGCCCGCAAAACCCAAAGCCGATGCCGATGCCGAAACCGACGCCGCAGACGATTCGGATAATACGGACAACACTGGCAGCGTCGCCCCCGTGCGCCCCCAGCGCCCAGTGTCTGTGCGCCGGCGTGCTGGTGATTTGCCCTCCTCCGAAGATGACGCCTCGGTCAAGCGCTTGCTCGATCAAACCAACACCGAGTTGCAGGGCACCGAAAACCGCCGCCGCCTCTCTGCGATTTCGCATCTGAAAGCCGCCGTGGCCGCCACCGTCGCGGACCGCAAAACCGGCGGGGCGCAAGGCCCAACCGAAGAAATGCGCATGACCCCGTATCGCAGCGATCTGGAACGCGCCGTGCGTCCGCGTTCGGGTCCGGCAGCCACGCCTTCACAAGCCGGTGGTGCGGCAAGCGATCGTCCGGCACCGTTGATGCTGGTATCCGAACAACGCATTGATACTCCACGTCAAAAACCAAGCGTGACGCAGACCCATATCACCCCCGTGCGCCCGCGCCGCGTTTCGCCCAACACGGTTGCCACCACCACACTGGCCTCCCGTGCGCCATCTTTGGCGGATGAAGATGACGCGGAGCAAGACCTGAACGCTGCAAGTGACGGGTCCGATTCGGGCAATATCTTTGGCGCAACGACCAGCTTTGCGGAATATGCCGACAAACTGGGCGCAGAATCGCTTTCTGATCTGCTTGAGGCCGCAATTGCCTATGCCACCCATGTTGAAGGCCGCGCAGATCTGTCGCGCCCTGAAATGTTGGAACATGTGCTGTCCTTACAGCCAGAGCTGGAAGATGACCGCGAAACCATGCTGCGCAGCTTTGGCACTTTGCTGCGCGACGGTCGGATTGAAAAAGTCCGCCGGGGCCATTTCGCGCTCAGCGAAACCTCTCCCATCCAGACCGAGGCCCGCAAAGCCGCGTTGGGTTAAACCCCTGATACATAAAAAAAAGGCCGGGGTTATTTCCCGGCCTTTTGCGTTTTTGCCTGTGTCTCGACCTCTGTTTCAGGGTCGGGCTTGCCCACCCCCAAAAACACCGATTTCAACGGCAATATCCATATAAAGCCCAAAACGATATAGACAATCAGCTCAACCCAAAACGGCGGGCGATCAAACAGCGACACCACAAACAAGGCAGCCGCAATATACAGCGGCAAGCCAACCAGCAGCACCACCAACGACCATCGCCGCCGCGCCTTGTAGGAAAGTGCCATTCCGAAAACCCCTTCTTTCCCTTTAATCCGCAAAGGGATCGGTGACCAAAATCGTATCCTCGCGCTCGGGACTTGTGGAAAGTAGGGCGACCGGGCATTGGATCAACTCTTCAATCCGGCGCACATATTTGATCGCCGCCCCCGGCAGGTCCGCCCAAGACCGCGCGCCTGCGGTATCCTCGGTCCAGCCTTCCATTTCCTCATAAATTGGCGTGCAGCGCGCCTGCTGATCGGCGGCGGTGGGCAAGTAATCCAACCGCTTGCCGTCCAGATCGTACCCTACGCAAATCTTGATGATCGGGAAACCATCCATCACATCCAGCTTGGTCAGTGCAATGCCCGTCACGCCGCTGGTTGCACAAGTCTGGCGCACCAGCACCGCATCAAACCAACCGCAACGGCGCTTGCGCCCGGTCACGGTGCCAAACTCATGCCCCCGCTCGCCCAACCGCTCACCATCGGCATCGTGCAGTTCCGCCGGGAATGGGCCTTCACCAACGCGGGTGGTATAGGCCTTTACGATCCCCAACACAAAATCAATCGCGTTCGGACCAAGGCCGGTGCCCGTGGCCGCTTGGCCAGCAATTACGTTGGACGAGGTCACAAACGGATAGGTCCCGAAATCAATATCCAACAGCGCCCCTTGCGCGCCTTCAAACAAAATCCGCTTGCCTGCGCGCCGCGCTTCATTCAGCACTTTCCACACGGGTTGGGCATAGGGCAAGACTTGCGGCGCAATCTCACGCAACTGCGCCAACAGCGCGTCACGGTCAATCGGCTCTAGCCCCAACCCACGGCGCAGCGCATCGTGATGGGTCAGCAAACGGTCCACCCGCAACTCCAACGTCGCGGCATCGGCCAAATCGGCCACGCGGATCGCACGGCGCCCCACCTTATCCTCATAGGCCGGGCCAATACCCCGCCCGGTGGTGCCGATCTTGGCAACGCTCGTTTGATCCTCCCGCGCGCGGTCCAGCTCACCATGCACAGGCAAAATCAACGGCGCATTTTCGGCAATCATCAGGTTTTCGGTATTGATTTCAACACCCTGCCCGCGCAGTTTTTCAATCTCCATGATCAAATGCCACGGGTCCAGCACCACACCGTTACCAATCACCGACAGCTTGCCACCGCGCACAATGCCCGATGGCAACAGCGACAGCTTGTAAACCTTGCCATCAATAACCAGCGTATGGCCCGCATTGTGCCCGCCTTGAAAGCGCGCGATCACATCGGCGCGCTCCGACAGCCAGTCCACGATCTTGCCTTTTCCCTCATCGCCCCACTGGGCGCCGACGACAACGACATTGGCCATTCTGATGATCCCTTCAAGCTTTGGTTCGGCACGCTTTGGTCCGGTTGAAACCGCTTGGGGTATAGCCGCCTTGCCGCGCCAGCGAAACCTCTTTTTCACCCGATCTGGCACACAGCGCCAAATACGCCTTGCCCCCGCATGACCCTTGCCCCCGCATGACCCTTGATCGGCGCAGCCCTTACGTGTCACAAACGCCGCAATCGAAAAAAGGGCAGGGTCTATGGGGTTTTTGGTGCGGTGGTTCGGGGCATTCGCCTTGCTTGGGGCAAGCTATAACCCCAGCCAGTGGAATTTTTACCGCTGGGCCAATGCCAATTACACCACGCAATTGCCGCTGACTGTGCTGCTTGGCCTGCTCTTGGCCGTGGCCTTCCTAATCTATCTCGCCGCCACCCTGCGCTCGCTTGGCGCGCTTGGGGTGATCCTTGTCGGGGCGATTTCCGCAGCCCTGATTTGGGTGCTGATCGACTGGGGCATATTGGCCACCAACAATTCTGCCCTCAACATTTGGTTGGGCATCCTTGCCACGTCCTTCGTTCTGGGCATCGGCTTGTCGTGGAGCATTTTGTGGCAACGCCTGTCCGGACAGGCCACCGTGGATGATGTCGATACCTAGGTGGTCAGGCCGGTTGTAACTGCGCGCCGCTACCGTCCTGGCCCAAGATCTGTGCCGCTTTGGTGTCAAGACACACGCCATTCAGCACGCTTTGCTCGGTATCATAGGGCTTTACCAATTCCACGATCAACGACAGCGTCACGCGCGGCAGGATGGAAAAGGCCGCACCCGCATCGTGCAACACCCCAACCGCCCCGGCCAAATCGGCCTTGGTCCGCGCCACCAGTGTTTCCAATTGCTTAACCATGCGGCGGTCGGGGGCGGGGCTGGTCAACAGCGCACGGCTTACCGCAAACCCACTGAAAAAGCCTTTGAACCACAAAGCTTCCAGCAAAATCTGGTCCAACATTGCTCCGATTTGCTTGGCCAGCTTCGGATCGCGCTTATTCAGCAAGGTGTTGCACGCGATGATCTGCCCAAAGAACCGGCTCAGATGTGCTTGCGCACGCGGGTCCATCGCCGTCAAATCCGCGGAATAGGCAAAGGACAAATAAGCTTTGCCGCCATCGTCTGCGACCGTTTGAAACAGCGCCTCAATGTCACGACAATAGATGGGGTGCGCGCCTACCGGGCCGTCAATCAGCGGCAGGTCCAACCCGAGGCGCAAAATATCACCGACCAAAACCGTATCGCGGGCAATCCGCTGCAACACCGTCAACACATGTTGAATATGGGCCGGTTGGGCGCGGAAAATCTCATCCTTGGCGCTTTCCGGCATGGTCAATGGCTCTGCCAACACAGCGGGCATTAGCGCAGTATCGCCAAGCCTTTCGGCCGCCTGAAAGATCATCTCAGTTGCCAAAACCGGCGCAACGCGCGCCGCAGCGGCCACGGCAAGGCGGTCATCCTTTCTTCCGAACAGCATTTTCAGCACCATTGGGCATCCCTTTCACACTGCGAAAACCTTGTTGCCTTGGGTTTGTCCCCTAAACAGGCCGGAACTATGGCCAAAGCCGCACAGCTTTAAGGCGAGCCGCTGTGGCTTATTCTTGAAATCGCAACAGATTGCCGCAGCCATCGCGCCTGCGCCGCGCCGAAGGGCTTGCCCCCGCGCCAAGTTGCGCCTAAGTAGACCCGTCAGCCAAAACGAAAAGCCAAATACCCATGGAAAATATCGTTCTTACCGTCCACCTTATCCTCGCACTGTGCCTAATTGGCGTGGTGCTGCTGCAACGCTCAGAAGGCGGTGGGCTTGGCATGGGCGGTGGTGGCGGTGGTGGCAACATGTCAGGGCGCGCAGCCGCGACGGCGTTGACCAAGCTGACATGGATTTTTGCGATTGGCTTTATCATCACCTCGATCAGCTTGACGCTGATTGCAGCCCAAAATTCCTCTGGCACCTCGGTTGTGGATCAGTTCGGTGGCTCGCCGGCCCCTACGGCACCTGTCGCACCGCTTGGCACAGACCTGTTGCCACCCGCACCGGCCAACGCACCGCTGACCCCGCCCCGCGCGGATGACGTACCAGCGGTTCCGCCTGCACTGACGCCAGCGCCAGAACCTGCGCCAGCGACAGGTAACTAAGCCTAACCTCAAGACTATTTGTCATTTGCGCCTGCCCCTATCCCTTGGGGCTCGCTAAAACCTTTCCTCATCATCTAGCGGTACTGTTGCAGACCGCCCGTTTTTCGACTATGTCTCATCTCCCGTGATGGTGCGATTCTGAGACGCCTTGTCGCATGTTCAATTTTCCACGGGGGTCCACCACATGGCACGTTATATTTTCATCACCGGTGGTGTTGTTTCCTCATTGGGCAAAGGCCTCGCCTCGGCCGCTTTGGGCGCTTTGCTGCAGGCGCGCGGCTACTCGGTCCGCCTGCGCAAACTCGACCCCTACCTGAACGTCGATCCCGGCACGATGTCCCCGTTTGAACATGGCGAAGTGTTCGTGACCGATGACGGCGCCGAAACCGACCTCGACCTTGGCCACTACGAACGTTTCACCGGCGTCCCCGCCCGCAAAACCGACAGCGTTTCGTCGGGCCGTATCTATTCCAACGTGTTGGAAAAGGAACGTCGCGGCGACTACCTCGGCAAAACCATCCAGGTCGTCCCGCATGTCACGAATGAGATCAAAGACTACCTCCGCATTGGCGAGACGGAAGTTGATTTCATGCTGTGCGAAATCGGCGGCACCGTGGGCGACATCGAAGGCCTGCCGTTTTTTGAGGCGATCCGCCAGTTCATCCACGAACGCCCGCGCGGCGAATGTATCTTGATGCACCTCACCTTGCTGCCCTACCTCGCAGCCAGCGGTGAGTTGAAAACCAAACCCACCCAGCACTCGGTCAAGGAACTGCAATCCATCGGCCTTGCCCCCGATGTGCTGCTGCTGCGGTCCGAACACCCGATCCCGGAAAAAGAACGCGAGAAAATCGCCCTGTTCTGCAACGTCCGCAAAGAAGCCGTGATCGCCGCCTATGACCTGAAAACCATCTATGAGGCTCCGCTCGCCTATCACCGCGAAGGCCTTGACCAAGCCGTCCTCGATGCTTTCGGCATTTCCCCCGCCCCGCGCCCCAACCTGACCCGTTGGGTGGATGTGATGGACCGCATGACCAATGCCGAGGGCGAAGTGCGCGTGGCCATCGTCGGCAAATACACCCAGCTTGGCGACGCCTATAAATCGATTGCCGAGGCGCTGACCCATGGCGGCATGGCCAACCGCACCCGCGTCAAGGTCGAATGGGTCGATGCCGAACTGTTTGAACGCGAAGACCCCGCCCCCCACTTGGCATCCTTCCACGCGATCCTTGTGCCCGGCGGCTTTGGCGAACGCGGCACCGAAGGCAAGATCAAAGCGGTGGAATTCGCCCGCACCCGCAAAGTGCCCTATCTTGGCATCTGTCTGGGCATGCAAATGGCCGTCATTGAAACCGCCCGCAATCTGGCAGGCCTGCCCGACGCAGGCTCCGAAGAATTCGACCACGAATCCGGCGCCAAGCGCTTTACCCCCGTGATTTATCACCTGAAAGAATGGGTCCAAGGCAACCACGTCGTGGAACGCAAAGTCACCGATGACAAAGGCGGCTCCATGCGCCTCGGCGCCTATTCCGCGCACCTGACGCCGGGGTCCAAGGTGGCCGAGGTCTACGGCACCCTTGAAATCGAAGAGCGCCACCGCCACCGCTATGAGGTCGATATGTCCTACCGCGACAAGCTGGAAAAATGCGGGCTGATGTTCTCGGGCATTTCCCCCGACGGCAAACTGCCCGAAATCGTCGAAGTCAAAGACCACCCGTGGTTCATCGGCGTGCAATTCCACCCCGAACTCAAAAGCAAGCCTTTTGCGCCGCACCCGCTGTT
>CBDTUV010000160.1:0-6928 GCA_965363575.1 uncultured Pseudorhodobacter sp.
TGGCGGCGGCATTATCGGCGTAATGACCGCGTGGTTTTTGACCCAAGCAGGCCAAAAGGTGGTGATCTGCGAAAAGGGCCGAATTGCGGGTGAGCAATCCGGGCGCAATTGGGGCTGGATACGCCAGCAAGCCCGCGATGCCGATGAACTGCCGATCATGATTGAAAGTCTGGCGATTTGGCAGCATTTGGCCGCTGAACTGGGTGAAGGCTTGGGCTTTGTGCAAGGCGGCGTGGTCTATATGGCCAACAAACCTGCGGATATGGCCGAGTTTGAAGATTTCATGCCCCATGCCCGCGCGCATGGGTTGGACACGCGGATGATGACGCGCGCCGAAGTATCGGCCCTTTTGGGCGCTGATATTTGGCGCGGTGGCATGATTACCCCATCCGATGCGCGGGCCGAGCCTACGGTGGCGGTGCCCTTGATCGCCCGTGCTTTGGCCGCCAAAGGCTGCGCGATTGTGGAAAATTGCGCGGTGCGGGGGTTGGATTTGACCAATGGCCGCATTGCGGGTGTGGTCACCGAATTGGGTGAGGTGGCCTGCGCCAAAGTCGTCGTGGCAGGAGGCGCGTGGTCCTCGCTGTTTTTGCGCGCCCAAGGAATTTATTTGCCGCAGCTTTCGGTGCTGGCCTCGGTCGCGGCAACCGAACCGATGCCCGAGATTTTTCCGGGCAATGCTGCCGACAGTCACTTTGCCTTTCGCAGACGGGTCGATGGCGGCTATACGATTGCGCCGGGGTCGGTGCATGACTTTTTCATCGGGCCGGATGCGTTTCGACATTTGCCGAAATACTTGCCCACCTTGCGCAATGATTTCCGGTCAACGCATTTCCGCGCAGCCGCCCCCAAAGGGTTCCCCGATGCGTGGGGCACGCCGCGCACATGGGATGTGTCACAAGGATCCCCGTTTGAGGATACGCGCGTTCTGAACCCCGCGCCGAATATAGGCACGCTTGCCGCCGTCCAAGACGCCTTTGCCGCCGCTTACCCGCAGCTTGGCCGCCCGCGCTTGCGTATCACTTGGGCCGGGATGATTGATACCATGCCCGACATCGTGCCTGTGCTGGACCACGCCCCGCTGCAAGGCCTGTTCATCGCCACGGGGCTAAGCGGGCATGGCTTTGGCATCGGTCCCGGCGTGGGCCGGGTGATGGCGGATATGGTGATGGGGCGCGCGGTCGGGCATGATCTGACCCGCTTTCGGCTTGCGCGCTTTACGGATGGATCAAAAATTCAGCCGGCCCCCGCGCTCTGACCCTTGCGGGGCGTGCGGGTTTGGATCAACTTGTTCCAAATCCCCATGCAACATAGGACGCCCGAAATGCCCGTAAAAAACCGCTTTGCCGAAATGCTGCCCGAACTGACCGCCATTCGCCGCGATTTCCACGAAAACCCGGAACTGCTGTTTGAGGTGCATCGCACCGCCGCCAAAGTGGCCGATCTGCTGCGCAGTTATGGCTGTGATGAGGTGGTGACGGGCATTGGCCGCACCGGGGTTGTCGGCGTGATCCATGGCAAAACCGACAGCGGCAAGGTTGTGGGTCTGCGCGCCGATATGGACGCGCTGCCGATTAATGAGGCGACGGGGCTGGATTATGCGTCCAAAACTCCCGGTAAGATGCACGCGTGCGGCCATGACGGGCATACGACCATGCTGCTGGGGGCGGCGAAATATCTGTGCGAAACCCGGAACTTTGACGGCAAAGCCGTGGTCATCTTTCAACCCGCCGAAGAGGGCGGCGGTGGCGGCAATGAGATGGTCAAGGATGGCATGCTGGATCGTTGGAATATCCAAGAGGTTTACGGCATGCACAACATGCCGGGCATCCCGGTTGGCCAGTTTGAAATTCGCCCCGGTCCGATGATGGCCGCCGCCGATCAGTTTGAGATTACTGTGACAGGCAAAGGCGGCCACGCCGCCAAACCGCATGACTGTATTGATACGCTGCTGGTTGCCAGCCATATCATCGTGGGCCTGCAGTCCATCGCATCGCGCAATGTGGACCCGTTGAAACAGGTTGTGGTCTCGACCTGTGTGGTATCAACCGACAGCAATGCCCATAACGTCATCCCCCAAACCGTTGTTTTGAAAGGCACGGTGCGGACGTTTGACGCGGGCGTCCAAGATCTGGTTGAGGCGCGGATGATGGAATTGCCCGTGCAAATGGCGGCGGCCTTTGGGGCGTCTGCAGTGGTAGAGTTTCATCGCGGCTATCCGGCCACGGTGAATGCCGAAGACAACACTGTGTTTGCCGCTGAGGTGGCAAAATCCATTTCCGGCAAGGTCAACACCGACACCGCGCCTTTGATGGGGGCCGAGGATTTCAGCTATATGCTGAACGAACGCCCCGGCGCCTATATCTTCCTTGGCAATGGCGACACGGCGATGGTCCATCACCCCGCCTATAATTTTGACGACAACGCCATTCCCTTCGGGTCCAGCTGGTATGCAGGGATGGTCGAGGCGCGGATGCCTGCGGAATAGAGTGAAACAAAAAGAATATTTTAAACTTGTCGTTGTCACTTTGTTTGGTGGGTTTGCCTGTCGGGGCTAACGCGCAAGACTTGGACATTGATATATCTAAAGCGTCCTATCCAGCTGAAGTCGTATGACGCATTGATGGCGACACAATTGTAATGAAAGTTTCAGTTTGGCCAAATCTCGTGGCAGAAGTCGGGGTTCGTGTGCTTGGTATCGACGCCCCAGAGACGCGCAACCCGGGATGCGTGTCTGAACGCGAGCTTGGCCTCAAAGCAAAGACATTTGTCGAAGACCGCTACAAAGTCGGCGACATTGTTCAAGTTCGAAGCGTTGGACCCGATTCATTTTTTGGTCGCGTCGTTGCAGATGTTCGGCGTTGGCGATCAGACAGGTGGCTCCCGTTATCTAAGGAGCTACTGGATGAGGGGCTAGCAGTCGAGTGGACGCCAAGCCAAGAAGCAGTTCCGTGGTGCTTACTTTCGCAAGATAAGGTAAAGTAGTCTGCGTCACCGAGCGGCAGCTTGATTTACATATCCCGCAATTCGCGGCGCAGCACCTTGCCGGTGGCGGTCATCGGCAGGGTTTTCACAAACACCACATCGCGCGGCGCGACATGGGGGCTAACGCGGGATTTGACCCGCTCAATCAGGCGCTTGGCCGCCCCGTCTTGGCTTGCCCCATCGCGCAGTACCACAAAAGCGCGGATCACCTCGGTTCGCACCGGGTCGGGGATGCCCACTGCGGCGGCCATAACCACATCTGCGTCACCCATCAGGCAATTCTCAATTTCGCTTGGCCCAATGCGGTAGCCGGCCGAGGTGATGACATCATCATCGCGTGACGCAAAGGTGATGTAGCCTTGCGCATCGACTATTCCCAAATCGCCCGTGCGCAGCCAATCGCCGCGAAACTTTTGGGCCGTTTTCTCGGGCAGGTTCCAATAGCGCAAGAACATGCTGGCCGCCCCTTTGCGGATGCAAATTTCACCCATTACGCCGGGGGGGCAAGGATTGCCGTCCTCATCTTGGATTACCACATCAAAGCCGGGCAGGGGTTGGCCCATGGTGGCGGGGTTCACAGCCATAAACCCTGCGGCTTGGGTGATGCACAGGTTGCACTCGGTCTGGCCATAAAGCTCATTGATAGGCGCCCCAAGAGTCGATTGCCCCCAAGCCAGCATTTCCGCCCCAAGGCTTTCGCCACCAGAAGAAATAGAGCGCACCGACAGGCCCGCAGGCACAGGCGTCCCGCGCATCAGTTTCAGCGCGGTGGGGGGCATGAACAAGTTGCGAATGCTGTGTTCAGCGATCAGGGCATAGGCCGCCGCCGCATCAAACTTGCGCATCCGGTGGGCAACCAGCGGCACACCGTAATAAAGGCACGGCATCGCCATATCCATCAGCCCGCCAATCCACGCCCAATCAGCCGGGGTCCAACCTTTGTCACCGGGCTGGGGAAAGCCTTCATGTGTCAGCTCCATGCAGGGCAGGTGGCCAAACAGGAACCGGTGCGCGTGCAAAACCCCTTTGGGCGGGCCGGTGGTGCCAGAGGTGTAGATCATCACTGCCGGATCTTCGGCATCGGTTTGGACCGGGGTTTGCAAAGGGGGGTGACCCTCGATTTCGGTCCACAGGTGGCGTGCATTTGGGGTAGGGTCTGTGCAGAATATGCTTTTCAGATCAGGCAGTTGTGCGGCGATGTTCATAAGCTTTGGCAGGCTCTCGCCGTCCGTCACCACCACCGCGGCCCCAGAATCGCCCAAGCGGTACGCCAGCGCATCCTCGCCAAACAGGGTGAACAAAGGCAAGGCCACAGCCCCCAGCTTCATAGCCGCAAAATGGGCGATCGGAACGGCTGCCGATTGCGCCAGCAGCACGGCCACCCGATCACCGCGTACAACACCAGCGGCAGCAAAGGCCGTCGCTAGCCTGTCTGAAGCATCTTTCAGGGCGGCGTAGGTCCAGTCCTTGCACCCCGCATCAGTCACCTCGGTCAGCGCAACCTGGTCGGGGTGTTCAGCGGCCCAATCATCACAACAGGCCAAGGCGATGTTGAAATGCTGGGGCCAATCCCACACAAAAGCCGCGCGTTTTGCAGCCCAATCACCTGCCAACGGGATCAAGCGTCTATTGCGCATAAATTGTCACTTCCGGCAGATCGGTCAAGGGCAGGTTCAGCGCCCGGAAGGCTGCAAGCGACAGTTGCGCAGCCCCGGTTCCGGGAATCAAATCCACCGCAATCGACGCGCCCGACGCTGTTACCACACGCCCGCCACCTGCCGTTTTCACAAGGCCAGAGCGCAGCCAAAACCCCGGCTCGGTCACATTGCCCAAGGCCACGGCGGTTTTGCCCAAGGACTGCTCGCCCACAGGTTCAACCGGGACAGCAAGTGCTGCCGCTTTTTGCGCCGCCGTAGTGGTGTCAAGCGCAGAGGCCGTACGCGCGCCCGCAGGCGGGGCCGCAACCCCCACCGAGTTGGGCCGTGTCAACGGTTTCATCGCAATCGGCGTCACAGGTTCCATTGCATTTTTGCCAAACCCAAAGGGCATAGTGGCGCAGCCGGACAGTAGCAGGGCAGGAAGAATAAGGCAGAGTGCATGTTTCATAAATCCATTGATAGCCGCGCTTTGGATCGCTTTCAATGGGCTTGCATGCGCCCGCTGCAACGCTTACCTTTACCTCATGAATACGCCTCTTATTGACCCCTTTGCCCGTGCCATCACCTACCTGCGCGTCTCGGTGACGGATCGCTGCGATTTCCGCTGCGTTTATTGCATGTCCGAAAACATGAGTTTTCTGCCCAAGGCGGAATTGCTGACGCTGGAAGAGTTGGACCGCATGTGTTCGACCTTTATTGGCTTGGGCGTCGAAAAATTGCGCATCACCGGGGGCGAACCCTTGGTGCGCAAAGGCATCATGACGTTTTTCGAAGGCATGACCCGGCATCTGGAAACGGGCGCGCTAAAGGAACTGACCCTAACCACCAATGGCAGCCAGTTGCGCAAATATGCGGCCCAGTTGGCGGCCTGCGGGGTGCGGCGGATCAATGTGTCGCTGGATACGCTGGATGACGCGAAATTTGCGAAAATCACGCGTTGGGGGCGGCTTGCGCAAGTGCTGGACGGGATTGCGGCGGCCAAAGATGCGGGCTTGCGGGTCAAAATCAACGTAGTGGCGTTGAAAGGCTTTAACGAGGATGAGCTGTTCACGCTAACCGATTGGTGTGCCAAGCAAGATCACGATCTGACCTTTATCGAGGTGATGCCGATGGGCGACCTTGGGAATGAAGATCGTTTGGACCAATATTGGAGCCTGAAAGACCTGCGCGCGCGCTTGCGTGAGCGGTTCACGGTCACCGAATTGGACGAGCGGACGGGCGGACCCGCGCGCTATGTGCGGCTGAATGAGACCGGGCAAAAGCTGGGCTTCATCACGCCCTTGACCCATAATTTCTGCGAAAGCTGCAACCGCGTGCGCCTGACGTGCACGGGCGAATTGTATATGTGCTTGGGCCAAGAGGATATGGCCGACCTGCGTGGGCCTTTGCGCGCCAGTCCGGAAAACGCGCTGCTGGAAGACGCCATTCGCACCGCCATTCTGCGCAAACCCAAAGGCCATGATTTCGACTATTCTCGGCAGCGCGCCGATGGCCAGATGACCCGGCATATGAGCCATACTGGCGGGTAGGGCACTGTTTTATCAGCGGTTTTGTGAGTATTTAAGCAAAGATGAAATAGAGGGGCTGAGCAAAGGCTTTCTTAGCCCAAATACTGCCCGGCCTCTTTGCGCGCCCATGTTTTCATCAAATCCCCAAACTCGGCCAAGAACGCCTCAACGCGCGCCGGGTCATGCTTGGATAGGTCACGAAGCCACCAGGCCACCGCCTTTTGGATGAACCAATCCTTATCCCCCAAATAGCTTGCGGCCCAGGTCAGGATGCGCTCGCGGGCCTCGACCTCATGCGGTTTCAGGTTGTTTAGCCTTGCAAAGGGTAGGGTCGCCACAAGGGCGGCCCGGCGCTGCCACATCAATTCCGACATCGTCCAGTCTTCGACCGTATCAAGGCGAGAGGGGTCTGCGATGATCCGCTTTTGGGCGGCGATGCAAACGGCATCGGCAATGGCCCAAGCGTCAAAATCAGGGATCCAAGCGCAAATCATATCCCACGCGGCGGTATCATCGGGGCGAATGCGGGCCTGGGTCAGTAGTTTCGCCGCGGCGATCCGCGCTTCATGAATGTTGCTGGTCCAAAGGTCGTGGCAAAGGGCCAAGCGGCCATCGAGGGTCAGATCCGCGCGCCACGCTTTACAAAGCGCGTCAATTTCGGGGTTGGCTGTGCCAAGATATGGGCGGTCCACCTTGTGGTACTCGGCCATTTGCTCGGCCTTGCCCGGTACGGATTGGGCCTTGATGGCTGTGATGGCATCATCAAAGGTCATTCGA